>NZ_JAPHOT010000001.1:900000-1137500 GCF_026191115.1 Legionella sp. PATHC035
CGAAGTCCTTTGAAACACTTTTACGATGCTTGCCAAATTTGTGGAAGTCATGCATTAAAGGTCATTCAAGGTGAAGAATTACAAATTAAATCAATGGTGGTTGAATAAAAATGTGTGGAATATGCGGCTGTACTGAAGAACATAATGAAATGGAGCATCATGAACATCATCATGAATCGATGCATCACAGCCATGATGAACATCTAATCCAGGTGGAGCAAAATATTTTAGCCAAGAACCAACAATTTGCTCGCGCCAATAAAAATTTTTTAACCGCTAAAACTGTTTTGGCCTTGAATATTATGTCAAGCCCAGGTTCTGGTAAAACAACCCTTTTAGCAAAAACCATTCTGGATTTAAAAAATGAAGTCGATATTGCCGTTGTGGTTGGTGATCAGCAAACCAATCATGACGCAGAATTAATTAAAGCCAGTGGGGGTAATGCCTTACAAATCAATACAGGAAAAGTGTGTCATTTGGATGCGCATATGGTGGGCCATGCCTTAGAAGATCTCCCTTTAAAAGAAAATTCACTCTTGTTTATTGAAAATATAGGCAATCTTGTTTGTCCTGCTTTATTTGACTTGGGAGAACAATTTAAAGTGGTTATTCTTTCAGTGACCGAAGGCGACAATAAACCACTAAAATATCCCGATATGTTCCGTTGTGCCGACTTAATGCTCATCACAAAAATGGACTTACTGCCTTATGTGAATTTTGATCTGGACCAATGTATTGAGTACGCCCGTCGAATTAAGCCCTCCATTGAGACAATAACCCTCTCAACGGTGAATGGCAATGGTTTAGAAGCCTGGTACGAATGGCTCAGGAACAAACAAATGGATACCCGTGGGAATCAATGGACCGTTTAAGAATAATCATTCAAGGACAAGTCCAAGGTGTTGGCTTTAGACCCTGTGTGTATCGAATCGCCAAACAACTTGCGCTCACAGGTTGGATCCAAAACAATGCTGAGGGCGTATTGATTGAAGTACAAGGGGGATTGGTCTATCAATTTATTGCTCATTTACAAGAAAATCTCCCCCCGCTTGCTAAAGTAAATCATATTCAATCTGAAACGATTCCCTTAAAACACAATGAAAAAGTCTTTGAAATTATTGAAAGTCAAAAAGGTAAAGTCAATACGCTTATTAGTCCTGATGCGAGCATTTGCACCCAATGCTTAGAGGAACTGTTTGATCCTCAAAGTCGCTATTTCCGCTACCCTTTCTTGAATTGTACGCATTGCGGCCCCCGGTTCACCATCACGCGAAATCTTCCCTATGATCGCCATCAAACCTCGATGGATTTGTTTCCTTTATGTCGGGATTGCCAAGCAGATTACAACAATCCTGAAAACCGACGCTACCATGCCCAACCGACAGCCTGTATGCATTGTGGTCCTCAACTTTCATTACCCGTGGAGGCGATTGCCCAATGTATTACACAAGGCGACATCATTGCCCTCAAAGGTTTAGGCGGATATCAACTCATTTGTGATGCGCGTAATGAAGAAGCAGTAGCCAAGCTGCGCATCAGAAAGCACCGGGACGAGAAACCTTTTGCCCTCATGGTCGCCAACAGCTTGAGTGCGGAACGGCTTGTCACAATGAATCAGCAAGAACGTGATTTATTAGAGAGTATTGCGCGTCCCATTGTATTACTGAAAAAAAATGATGTATTGAATACGTACAGTCCTGCAATTGCTCCAGGATTGAATACCTTGGGAATTATGCTTCCATATACTCCATTACATTATTTACTGTTCAATGCTCTTGCTGGAAATAAAAACGGTTGTGCATGGTTGAATGAGTATCACAATGCCATATTAGTAATTACCAGTGCCAACTTAGGCGGCGACCCCCTCATTATTGAAGACGATAGTGCCGAGCAGCAACTCAATCACATCGCCGATAAAATAATTTCCTATAACCGCCGAATTATCACTCGTGCCGATGACTCGGTGCTTCGCGTAGTAAGTCATGGGCCTTTATTTATTCGTCGTTCTCGAGGTTTTGTTCCAACTCCCATCCAGCTCTCGCATGAAATTCCACCCACTTTGGCAGTAGGCGGACATTTAAAAAATACCTTCTGTATTACTCGTGGTGATGAAGCATTTGTTTCTCAACATATTGGCAGTTTAAACAATAAAGCAACTATTGAGTTCTTTCATGAATCATTAAAGCATTTGCTGCGTTTTCTCGATGTAACCCCAGAACGAATTGCTCATGATTTACACCCTGATTTTTATACCACCCATTTTGCCCAACATTATGGAGTTCCTACGTTTGCTATTCAACATCATCATGCGCATTTAGCCTCAGTCATAGCCGAGTACGGGGTGAAACAAAAGGCCTTAGGACTTGCGCTTGATGGTTATGGATACGGTATCCATGGTGAAGCTTGGGGGGGAGAACTTTTTCTATTAGAACATTCAACCTGTACTCGGTTGGGATCTTTTTTACCTCTTTTACAACCCGGTGGAGAAATTGCAGCACGGGAGCCCTGGCGAATGGCAGCCAGCGTTTTGCATCATTTAGGCCGCAGCGATGAAATAAGCGAACGATTTTCAAATCATCCCCAAGCGCACATTATCCATCAACTGCTGAATAAAAGAATAAATAGCCCGAGCACAAGCAGTTGTGGCCGCTTGTTTGATGCAGTAAGTGCGTTATTGGGAATTCAATTGATTTCGCACTATGAAGGTCAGGCTGCAATGCGTTTAGAAAGCATGGTCACTCAAGTACAAATACTCACCAATGGATGGCAAATAAACGAGGGATTTTTTGATATGATGCCTACCCTAAACGTATTAGCTAATCGATGTGAGCCGAGAACTGGTGCGAATCTTTTTCATGGAACACTCATTGCTGGTCTTGCAGCATGGATTAAGGGAATCTGTCGAGAAAGAAAAATTGATGTGGTAATATTAAGCGGAGGTTGTTTTTTAAATCCAATATTAGCCGAAGGATTAATCACCACGTTAAGTGAATCAGATATCACCTCTTTTTTACCACGTGTTCTTCCACCCAATGATGGAGGAATTTCCCTCGGACAAGCGTGGATTGCTGGGAATTTATAACCCGAACAGGGCTCTAAGAGCTTTTCCCTTTCCTTTATCCTCGTCATCTCGAACGTAGCCAGGGATCTCCATCGGAAACACGCTGCCACAGCAAGGGAGCCCTGGCAACGCTCGGGATGACGAAGCTTGGGGAGAAGCTGCCCACCGGGAAGATGAAGGTTAAGATATTATAAAAAAAGGATAAATTATGTGTTTGGCGTTACCTGCACGAATTACTCAAATTCTTGATGATGACAAAGTTCTAGTGAATATAGGTGGCATCACTAAAGAAATCTCAACTGCATTATTAGACAAAGTCGTTCTAGGAGATTATGTCATTATTCATGTTGGCTACGCTTTAACACGGCTCGATGAGCAGGAAGCTCAGAACACTTTAAATTTATTTGCGCAAATGGCGAAGGATGAATCCTTATGAAATATATCGAAGAATTCAGGAATGCCGATTTTGCAAAAGCATTGGCCAAAGCAATTGCTGCACACGTTGATCCGGATCGACATTATCAGTTTATGGAGTTTTGCGGGGGGCATACCCACGCCATTCATCGGTATGGGATACCCAGTTTACTTCCCAAAAATGTGGAACTGATCCATGGCCCAGGATGTCCGGTCTGCATATTACCCATAGCAATCACAGACAAAGCCATGGCATTGGCATCATTACCCCATGTTATTCTCTGCAGTTATGCAGACATGTTGCGAGTCCCGGGTTCAGGACAAAAAAATCTACTACACGCCAAGGCAACGGGAGCTGATGTGCGGATGATCTATTCGGCAAGTGATGCACTTAAAATTGCCAAAGAAAATCCGCAAAAGGAAATCGTGTTTTTTGCGATCGGCTTTGAAACTACAACGCCCCCCACAGCCGTTATTATCCAGCAAGCGCGACAATTGAACCTCAAAAATTTTAGCGTTTTTTGTAATCATGTTTTAACACCGGTCCCAATGGATCATCTGCTGCAATCGAATGACGTCACACTCGATGGATTCGTTGGCCCAGCTCATGTCAGCATTATCATTGGCAGTCAATCTTATGAATCAGTGTGCAAAAAATACAATAAACCCATCGTGATTTCCGGCTTTGAACCTCTGGATTTACTGCACTCCATTTTAATGTTAATTCAACAAATCAATGAAAAAAGGTGTGAGGTAGAAATTCAATATACTCGTGCGGTAAATCGTGAAGGAAATTTACTGTCGCAACAAATAATGGCTGACGTATTTGAATTACGTGATCAATTTGAGTGGCGCGGTTTAGGATTTATACCTCAAAGTGCTTTAAAAATCAGAGCAGAATACGCTGAGTTCGATGCGGAGCAACGTTATCATATCCCTGATTTTGTCTCTCAAGAACACAAACAGTGTATTTGTGGTGACGTACTTCGCGGCGTAAAAAAACCCAAGGAATGTAAATTATTTGCCAAAGTATGTGCCCCAGAGAATCCACTGGGATCCTGTATGGTGTCTTCGGAAGGTGCATGTGCCGCAGTATATGCTTATGGACGGATGAATGGATGACTGAAGCAATCATAACGAATACACCAAAAACACCGAAACTCAATGTTCGAGAAGGAGTGATTAATTTAACTCATGGGAGCGGTGGACGTGCAATGACTCAATTAATTGAGCAAATGTTTTTAGCGGCTTTCGATAATCAGTGGCTTGCTGCAAGAAATGATCAAGCCTGTTTTTCAATATCGGCAGGTCGAATGGTCATGACAACAGATGCCCATGTCATTTCTCCTTTATTTTTCCCGGGGGGCAATATTGGCTCTTTATCGGTGCATGGAACAGTAAACGACGTGGTGATGTCTGGCGCCAAACCCTTGTACTTATCTGCCAGTTTTATCCTCGAAGAAGGATTTCCATTAGCGGACTTACAAAAGATCGTCGAAGCGATGGCTGTCGCAGCGCAACAAGCGAATGTTGCCATCATTACAGGCGATACAAAAGTAGTCGAACGAGGAAAAGGAGACGGTGTATTTATTACCACTACGGGAATAGGCATAGTTCCTGAGGGAGTTCATATTTCCGGAGACAAAGCCAAACCAGGTGATCGGGTATTGCTTAACGGGTTTATTGGTGATCATGGAGTTGCGATTATGGCCCATCGAAATAACTTGCAATTTCAAACCGAAATTCACTCCGATAGTGCCTCACTTCATGATTTGGTCTCCTGCATGATTGATGCAGTACCTGACATTCATTGTTTACGTGATCCTACACGCGGGGGTCTGGCAACCACACTAAATGAATTGGCGATACAATCGAAAGTTGGATTTATGATTGAGGAAAATAAAATCCCTATTCGCACAGAAGTTGCCGGTGCATGCGAGTTATTAGGGCTTGATGCCTTGTATGTCGCCAATGAAGGGAAATTAGTTGCCGTTTGCGCTGCCCATGATGCCGATAGATTATTAGCAGTAATGCGAGCACATCCTCTGGGAGTGCATACTGAAATCATAGGGGAAGTGATTGAAGATCCGCACCATTTTGTGCAGCTTAAAACAAAACTTGGAGGCATGAGAATTGTCGATTGGTTAGCGGGTGAACAATTACCACGAATTTGTTAATGTTAATTAGTGTAGGGAATATCCCTTCTCTCCTAGAGGAAAAGGGGCTCTTGAGGGCGGATGAGGATTACTTGCGATTAAATGAGCCCTCACCCCCAACCCTCTCCCCGAAGTGGCAGAAGGGATCTCTTCGATTTAACGGCAGTGACATTATGCTGCACCCAGGTTAAAGGAATTTTATGACAGCAAATAAAATAAGCTATTTCATGCCTTATTTGAAATTGCAGAAGTTTTTGGACACACTGCGCGATGCAGGATACTCCTGTGTAGGCCCTCAAGTTCGCGATGGAGCGATTGTTTATGATGTGTTACATCATGCCGATCAATTACCTTGGGGCATCCGTGAACACCAAAGCCCGGGTAGTTATCAATTAGAAGAAATTAAGGAACATAAAGCATTTGCCTTTGCAAATGGTCCGCAATCAATTAAACCGCTTCTATTCAAGCCCCAAGAAACCGTATGGAGAGTAGAACGTAACCAGGAGGGAAAATTAATTTTTCAACCACATCAAGCAGAAGAACAACCGATTGCGATTATTGGCGCTCGTTCTTGTGATTTAGCGGCAATGAGTATTCAAGATAAAGTGTTTATTGAGAGCGCACATCCCGATCCTCGTTATAAAAAGCGTCGTGAGCAGTTATTGATTATTGCGGTCAATTGTTCATACTCTTCAAATAATTGTTTTTGTGTTTCCGCAGGAACTGGACCTGAAGTCAGAAATCCTTTTGATATTCTAATGACTGAAATCGATGATGGATTCGTGATCCAAACTGGCAGTGAACGAGGCCAAGCAATAATTGCCAATTTACATTTACCCAAAGCGAAAGCCGAACAATGTAAAACAGCCAGTCACCATGTGGAACACGCGGCAGCAATGCAAACTAAAAGAATTCCCTTAGAGAATAAGCAGGGTTTACGGGATTTATTATTTGCCAATTTAAATCACCCAAGATGGGACGATGTAGCAGAAAGATGTTTATCATGTGGTAATTGCACCTCAGTGTGCCCTACCTGTTTTTGTCATAGTGAGGTAGAAAAGCCCAGTTTAGATGGCACAAGCAGCGAACATCAGCGCGAATGGGACTCTTGTTTTACCGCAGGCCATAGCTATTTAAGCGGTAAAGTCATTCGTGACGATACCCATAAACGCTACAGACAATGGTTGACTCATAAGGTAGGTAGTTGGTTTGATCAGTTTGATACCAGTGGTTGTGTAGGTTGCGGCCGTTGTGTTACCTGGTGTCCTGTTGGTATTGATATTACCGAAGAACTCGCAGCGATTTCTGGTGAATCCAATATAAGGATTAAAGAAAGTGACTAAACTCATTCCCGATCCCTATGTTCCACTTGAAGCGGTCATTGTCGAAAAAAGGGAGGAATCTGCTTCAATTTTTACCTTGCATTTGCGTTTTCTTGACCCATTACATCAGGAAGGATTTCTCTTTTACCCAGGTCAATTCAATATGCTCTATCTGTATGGCGTCGGGGAAGTCGCAATTTCCATTGTCTCTGATCCCGAAAAAAAGAATAGTTTAACGCATACCATTCGCGCTATTGGCAGAGTGACCAAAGCATTACAAAAACTTCAACCCGGAGATCGAATAGGAGTGCGAGGACCTTATGGACGAGGTTGGCCACTTGCTCAAGCCGAAGGCAAAGATGTTGTGGTACTCACAGGGGGACTAGGTTGTGCTCCCTCGGTTTCCATTATTGAATACATTTTGGCCCGCCGAGAACAATACGGCCATTTAAGCATCCTGCAAGGCGTGAAGCACAGCGATGATTTTATTTTTAGAAAACAGTATGCAATTTGGCAAAAATCACCCAATACTGTAATTCATATCGCTGCAGATCAAGCCGGACCTAAATGGCCCTGGGCTGTAGGTTATGTTACGGATATGATTAATCAACTTAATCTAAATCCAGTAAATACCCTCGTGATGATGTGTGGACCGGAAATGATGATGAATAATGCAGTCAAGATACTCACACAACGAGGAATTTCAGAACATGATATTTATCTAAGCATGGAACGAAACATGGAGTGTGGTATCGGGCAATGCGGCCATTGCCAATATGGAGGGGTTTTTATTTGTAAAGATGGCCCTGTATTTGCCTATTCAGAAATCAAAGAATTATTTAATGAACCAGGGTTTTAGCGATGATGAAACCACGAGTAGCGGTACATAAATTTACATCCTGCGATGGATGCCAATTGGCCTTTTTAAATGCCGGAGAGGCCTTACTCACTCTCTCTGAATTAGTGGATATGGTTCATTTTTCGGAAGCTGGAGCAGTCGATCTTGAAGCAAAAGTAGATATTGCCTTTGTTGAAGGCAGCATTTCTACTCCAGAGGAAGCACTACGTATTAAAAAAATTCGTGAACACAGTCAATTCATCATTACCATTGGTGCTTGTGCTACCGCAGGAGGCGTTCAGGCTCTACGTCATTTTGCGGATTCCAAAGAATGGGTCAGCAGTATTTATGCCTCACCAAAATACATTCAAAGCTTAAGCACTTCCACGCCCATTTCACATCATGTAAAAGTGGATTGGGAGTTATGGGGCTGCCCGGTAAACAGCAATCAAGTATTAGAAGCAATTCGTTTTTTATTATCCAATACGACACCACGGATCAAACACGACTCTGAATGTATGGAATGCAAACGCAAAGGGAATGTTTGTGTTTTAGTTACCAAAAAACAACCCTGTATGGGCCCTGTAACCCAATTAGGATGCGGTTCTCTTTGTCCCTCAGTAGGACGAGGATGTTATGCGTGCTATGGCCCAAAAGAAAATCCAAATCCCCACTCTTTGGGTAACTGGTTTGAGCAACTGGGCTTATCTAAGGAAGCCATTGCGCAAAAATTTTTGCATATTAATAATCAAGCTCCTGCATTTAACCAGGCAGGAGCTTATTTTAAGGGAATTAAAATCAGCAATGAGTAATACCATTTCCATTAATGTTCCTATTTTGGCGCGCGTTGAAGGTGAAGGAGCACTTGAACTGCACATTCGTCACAGTAAAATCAGCAAACTCCAATTAAAAATTTATGAACCGCCAAGATTGTTTGAAAAATTTCTCGAAGGGAGAAGTTATGCTGAGGTTCTGGATCTTGTAGCACGGATCTGTGGAATATGTCCTGTTGCTTATCAAATGAGCGCAACCCAAGCAATCGAACAGTGCTTTGGTATACAACCTTCCCCTTGGGTACGCGAGATGCGCCGCCTCTTTTACTGCGGTGAATGGCTGGAAAGTCATAGCATGCACATTCATTTTTTAGCATTACCCGATTTTTTGGGGTTTAAATCAGCACCTGAAATGGCAAAAAGTTATCCTGAAGAGGTACGACGGGGCATTCGTTTGCAATCGTTTGGTAATGATTTGATCAAATTATTTGGTGGCCGTTCGGTTCATCCGGTGGGCGCTTGTGTAGGCGGATTTTATAAAGCACCCTCTCAGCCGCAAATCACTGCTCTATTGGAAAAGGCAAAAGCACGCATTGAAGATTGCGAGGCATTAATTCGCTGGCTGGCAGAACGTTCCTTTCCAGATAATTCTCATGAGTTTACCTATGTATCACTTTATCATCCTACAGAATATCCATTCAATGAAGGCAGACTGGTCTCCAATCATGGATTAAATATCAGCATCGAAGAATTTGATGCCTATTTCAAAGAAAGCCAAGTCCCCTACTCTACCGCCTTGCATTGTTTATTACAAAATAAGCCTTACTTGGTAGGACCTCTAGCACGAGTGAACCATTGTTTTGGTCACCTGCCAGCGCCTATCCATCTTCTTTTACAGGAATTAAAAATAAACTTTCCCTCCCAAAATATGTATCACAGTATTTTTGCACGCGCCGTTGAAATCTATTTTTGTGTTTTAGAATCGATACGTATCATGGAACAATACACAATTCCCAAAGAATCGCATCCTGAAGTGAAACCACGTGCCGGAATAGGATTTGGGTGTACTGAAGCCCCTAGAGGGACTTTGTGGCAACATATTCACCTAAATGAGCAAGGACAAGTAAAATCCGCACGTATCGTGCCACCAACCAGTCAAAATCAGGCACGTATAGAGGAGGACTTACATCGCTCTTTAATGCAATATGGCCTTGATCAGGATGCGGATTCACTACGTGCTTACAGTGAAATGATCATTCGCAATTATGATCCCTGTATTTCATGTTCCACTCATTTTTTAACGATTAAAGTGAATCGAGAATGAAAATCATCAAAGTTCTAGGAATTGGTTCTCCTTTTGGTGATGATCAGGTCGGTTGGAAGGTAGCCAACGCGTTACACCAAAGTCTATCAAAAAATCCTCATCTTGCCCCCTTTTTACTCATTGAAAGCCATGATCGGCCCGGTGTGCGACTCATTGAGCTAATGAGTGGATTTAATACTGTTTTTATCATTGATGCAGTCAAATCAGGGAGTGCCATTGGTACCATTCATCGATTTGAAAATGAGTCGATCCTCGATTCAGAAAGTAGATTCTCGACCCATGGTATCAGCATCCTCCAAACACTTCATCTAGCCCGTGCTCTGAATGAGCTACCTGCTAACCTTTTATTTTATGGAATCGAAATTGATGCAATTACGCTGGATGACACGCTTTCCCCTCCGATGGAAAGAGCAATTGCGGAGGTGACGCGCCGATTGATAAATGACCTAGTTACAGCTTGTGAAGCGTAGCCTGAAACCCCGTATCAAGCTCGATACGGGATCTTTTTTAATCCGTTCATTTAGTGCCTTGTCTTTTCTTTAGCTGCGTCTCCAAACAGCCAATCCGTGCTCACCTCCAGTTCATCAGCAATTCTTTGCTTCGTGTTGTCATCGAATGCCACAACACCATGCAGGAGCGCTTCAATTTTAAACTTGGGTAACTGAAACATCTTTGAACATGCTTGAACACGCTCTGTCATTAATTCAGGAACACCCAATTCATCAAGCTCATAGTTCAAACGTTCAGTTAATTTTTTGTTTGACATGGTCGTCTCCTTTTTCGCTTTTTATCAGTGTAAAACAAGCAAGCTTAAGGATTGATTAACAAAAAGATTTTTTTTAAAAATTATTTTCACGACACGCTAAATGAGATGCTTACTCCCCTTCGTTAAACGATCTAAAAAAATCAATTGCTTATCGCAGTGAAAATTACATTCAGCAATGTTATGCTTTGCACACGAAATTAACCGATGGATTGGTATAAAATCATGCCCAACTCAAGAGAAATGTTATTAAAAATTTTAAATCGAACAAGAAATTCTCTTCAAAATAAAGTCCCATCCTTTCAAATAGAGTGTCTTGATATGTTTGAAAAAAAGATTCAAGCCATTCAAGAGGATGAAATTTCTGAAATGGATGTACAAGTTTGTGATGTGCTTCTAGATAAATGTTTTTGTGACTTAGATGATATGGTCCCAAGAGAGCATAGGATTATTGGTCTTATAAATAAAGCCAATGTTACGAACGATAATTTTTATACGAAAGTTGTTAAGATTTTTGATAATGAAATCACACGAATCAATAATTTATCGAGAAAGGGCTTTTACGACCAAACACTGACCCATGTCAAAAGGATAGTGATTGATTTGAAAACCCAATTGACCAGTTTAAAAAATGAACTAAATCCACACTATGATGATGAGAAATCTGACTATGGTTTTGTAAGGTAAGTATTAAGGATTTTTTCATTCAAATCAAGTGATGGAGCATTCAATGTCACACATTGCAGTGATTACTGGAGCGAGCAGTGGTATCGGGCATGCATTAACTTTAGAATTAGTCTCTCAAGGCATTACCGTAATTGCGATTGCAAGAAATAATTCGGAGTTGCTTCAATTAAAAGACAAACACCCAGAAAAAATCAAAACCATACCTGCAGATATTACTACTGATGAAGGGTTAAAAAGAATTGCCAATGAAATGCAATCATTGAATATCAATTACTTGATTCATAATGCAGGGATTATTTCCCCGCTGGGCTTATTACATAAGGCGACGGCAGCTGATATAAGAAAAATCATTGAAACCAATCTTATTGCCCCCATGTTACTTACTCAAAGTATGCTTCCCTTGTTCTCCAAGCAAGGAGGCCGCATTTTAAATATCACTTCCGTTGCTGGAGAAAAGGCGGTTGCAGGAGCTGGCGCTTATTGCATTTCGAAGTCGGCATTCAACATGTGGACGAAGGTCTTACAGGCTGAATTACCCCAGGGAATAGTGGCGACTGATGTTATTCCAGGTGAAGTAGATACCGGTATGCAAAAAAATTTACGGGAATGTCCTGTAGAATTATTTCCATTAGCTGATGAATTTAAGAGAGCATATCAAGAAAAAACCTTGATAGCTCCCACAGTGTGCGCTGAGTTTTTAACGTTCCTTTTATTAAAAACGACTCCAAAAGAGTTTTCGGAGAAAAGGTGGAACATTTATAAACACTATACCAAACCAATTCCTCTTCCCTTAAATAATGACAAACTCGATGATTAGACTCACATCATTGCGAGCCTAGCGAGGGATGACGTGGTAGTGAGTAACACAGTACGTCAAATCACAGCATTGAGGCTTGCGACCTGTAACTGAAACTCATTAAATGGCAATCGTTATTCAAAGAGTAATGCCATAAAAATATGATTTTCATATACTCCATCAATACGGACCGCATTTTTATGGACTCCTTCTTTGACGAAACCATATTTTTCATACAAGGAGATTGCCGCGTAATTATGTTCCCGCACAGTAAGCTCTATCCGCGTCAACCCCTTTAATTTTGCCATTTGCAATGCCGTGCTTAATAATTGCTCACCTATTCCCTGTCCTCTATAGGGTGCAAGCACACCAATCCCCAAAGCACCAACATGGGCAAAAACAGGTCGATCAAGCGGGCTGATATCACACCAGCCAATCACCTGATCCTCATGCATCGCGACCACTTGAGGCCACCCCTCTTTAATATGCTCTAAAACAAAATCTTGAGTGAGTTTGATGGGAGGCCCTTCTAAAAAAGCTAAAAATTTACGTTCACGAGCCACACTATCTACAGCCTTCCAAAAAGCCTCAATATGTTTTTCTTCGATGGGAACAATAGTATATTGCATAAGAATCGATTCAATAATCAACCATGGGATAAGTAAAAAGGAGATTCTTTATTGAGTCAATAAACAATTGCCCCAAGTTTGTAAAACGGACCGCCAAAGCTAAAGATAAAGTGCTGAGAACATGTTATAGTGCAAAATCGAATCTCAGTAACCATGAGAAAAAAAATATGCAAGAAATGACTCTTTATCATAATCCTCGTTGCTCCAAATCACGACAAACTCTAGCGCTTCTGCAAAGTAAAGGGTTTAAACCGATTATTATTGAATACCTTAAAACCCCTCTTAGTTTGCAGCAATTAAACGCATTAAAGAGCCACTTTGCTCTAAAGGATTTTGTTCGTACCGATGAGCACGTTTTTAAAGAACTGGGATTATCTCTGGATAATGAAACTCAAGTGTTAAGTGCGATGGTGAAAGAACCCATATTAATGCAACGTCCCATTGTCACTTACAAAAACAAAGCAGTTATAGGTCGCCCTCCCGAGAAAGTCCTGGAATTACTTGAGTAATATTTAACCATCAGCCTAAATTTATGCCTGCTCGCTATAAGGAAGGTGCACAACAAGGACTATGAGGAAATTACACCCAACTCCCAAGTGGGTCCCGTTATAGCCTGGAAGAATAAGAATATTGTCACACTGGATGTCATTGCTGCTAAGGCAGCAATGACATCCAGTTTTTCAAAAACATCACCAATGAGCTAGGCGATTATTGATGAGGGTCACTGTCTTGGCCATCCTGCTAATTGGAAGTCAATTGATTAGGGCAGCCCGATTGATGGTAAGAAACTAATGCACTATATATTCCTTGATAATCTGCAAATGCATTCCTATTCTCCTTAACATCGTCAAAAACTGAATTGGTTCGCCCACAAGAGCCGAATTCGGTGAGATTTAAATGATCACCATTTGCTTTTTTGTAGGAAATAAAGGTTTCACCGCAATGTAAATGGGGTCGTTTGTTTCCTGCATTCCCTAAATATTCCACATTACCACAATAGGTTTTCTTAAAGTTGATCTTGAAGTTGGGGGTATGTGCAAAGGTGTTGATGGAAATAAATGCGATCACGCAGGCTGTTGCAATTGAAATTTTATTCATCATAGAGCATTATAAAAAGTGTTAAAAACCAAATTTAACACACTCCATTCCAACAACCAAGAGCTGTTTGCAAGTTTTTGATGTGACTTTATTTTTGCAGCACATAAGTTCCTGGTGCAGGGGGTAACGAAGAGTCAAGTTCTGGAGGTGAAACAAGTCTTTGCGAACTGTTGTTTACCAACCAATGATGCCATGCAATCCACCAAGAACCCTCTCTTCTTTTTGCTTTACTGAGCCATTTCTTCGGTCCTACATAAGGCATTTTCTTTTTGCTTTCAAGAATAGAATAATAACGTCCGGGATGATTGGGCTCACTGACAATTCCTGCGTTGTGACCGCCGCTGGTCAACACAAAGGTAATATCCGTGTGCATCATCAGGTGGATTTTATATACGGATTCCCAAGGAGCAATATGGTCATGTTCTGTGCTTACTGCGAAAATAGGTAAATGAACATTTCTGGGCGCTACTACTTCCTCTTCGACCTTAAAATGTCCCTCAGCAAAATCATTATGCAAAAACAATTTTTCAAGATATTCTGTATGCATTTTATAGGGCATTCGAGTTGAATCGGCATTCCAGGCCAGTAAATCAATCATCCCCCGTTTTTTGCCCGTCATGTAATCATCAATCATTTTTGACCAAATGAGATCATAAGTCCTTAACATTTGAAAAGAACCGGCCATATGTTTGGGATCAAGATAACCTTTTTCCCACATCATATTTTTGAGAAATGCTATTTCACTTTCCGTAATGAACAGCATCAACTCGCCTGCTTTAGTAAAATCACCTTGGGCAGCCAAAAGAGAAAGGGTTTTCAGGCGATGATCTTTATTTCGTGCCATCGCGGCAGCAGTAATCATCGCGAGTGTTCCGCCCAGGCAATATCCCATTAAATGAATTTTAGTATTCGCTAAAATAGTACTCACGGCATCGATTGCTGCCATTGCACCAAGGCGATAATAATCATCCATTCCTAAATCCCGATCCTTCTCATCTGGATTACGCCATGAGATAATGAATACCGTATGTCCCTGCCCCACAAGCCATTTAACCAGAGAATTTCCAGGAGATAAATCTAAAATGTAATATTTCATGATCCAAGCGGGTAATATAAGTATCGGCTCTTTAAAAACCGTTTCTGTTTGGGGTTCATATTGAATTAATTCAATCAAATGGTTAGTAAACACGATTTTACCCGGGGTAATTGCAACATTCTTGCCCGGTTTGAACTTTCCAGCCCCCGGGGGAGGTAGACCGACTAATCTTCTTAAACTATGTTCAATCGCCAGCTCTGTACCCTGAATCAAATTGACTCCACCGGAGCGAATCGTTTCATAAAAAAGATCAGGATTGGTCAATACAAAATTGGAGGGCGATAAAGCATCATGTAACTGGCGAATATAAAACGAAACCGTACGCTCTGCTCGACCTGAAAGACCAGGAACCTTTCGTGTCGCATATCGCCACCACTCTTCACTCTGCAGAAAAACTTCTGCATAAAATCGCCAAGGCATCAATTGCCAATTCTCTTTATGAAAACGAACGTCAGCCCCTTGTGCTGGTTGCTTATCACACAACAGATGCGTCAGAAATTCATCGGAATGGGTGATGTGAAAAAAAGCCAGTGCCAACAAATGCCCTGGTGATTGGGCTAATTGTAAAAGCCAAGCACAATGAGAAGTACCGATTACAGCGGGGCTCATTCCCATCGTAATCTTACCAAGATTCGCCTGATATAATTTATTAATATAATAAAAAAAATCATCCAACTGATTCTTAAATACTTCGTACTGAGGCTTAGCCGCACTCTCGGCTGGATAAGTAGATTGAATCTTTAGGTGTCGAGTTGAAGCGTTTGTTTTCTCAGTTCCTTTCATGGTCAATATCCTTGGGGACTTTCCAGCATTGATTGGGTGAAAAATAAGGTTTTGCTATAAATTATAGTATTATTTTTAAATAGCGTGCGTGAATTATAAAAATAGAGAAAGGCAACAAGGAAATTTTGAGTAGTTCTGATATTAGAGTATGCTTTAAGGAATAAACCAAACAGGGAAAAAAATGAAAAAACTATGGATTATTTTATTGTATGCCGTTCATACTGCGTCATTTGCTGAAGATTTGGGTAAAACAACTTATCAGATATCATGTCAAAATTGTCATGCAGCTGAATTTGCAGTTGGAATGAAAGCTCCTGCCGCCTTTGATAAAAAAGCATGGAGTGTACGTTTTAAAAACGCAGAGCTGGAGGCGAAACAAAATCCTACAGAATATAAAACCGCTATGGATTATTTATTATACAGCATGAAGCGGGGTAAAGGACTAATGCCTCATAGTGGTTTATGTAAGGAAGTGGATGCCCCTCAGAAAAATTGCTCTGATGAAGCATTCATTCAGGCCATTCAGTATATGTCACAAAACAAAATATAGATTCTAAAAATGCCAGGGATCTGTCTACAATTCGCTAGATTGAGCTAAAGGGCATGATTTTATAACGTATTCAATTATGACAAATGACGCACATAATAAAGGCATTAGTTTGCTGTTTCTGATTTTATTTACCGTAATGGGTGGAGCCGTCCTCGTACTTTCAGGAGGTGGAGTGGGATTTATGCTAGCTCCTATGGCTTGCGATACTCCATCTTCGTGTAATGGCATACTGAGCTCTCTAGCCGTATTGATGCTCATGCTGTTTCCAATTGAACTGATAGTCAGTTTAATTGCCGGATGGGTATGTTTCTTTACTCAAAGATATAATCGATCCATGTGGTTAACTTGGGGTTGTACTCTTGCATGGGTGTCATTTCTTTTCATTAATATCTAATCGTCGATCTGACTCTAACTCCAACTGAACTATCCTTTAAACCATCCCCGATCAACACATAAACAAGTTGGGTCTTCCCGCTCCCAACCTCCCCAAAAAATCCAACTGTGACTTCTTTCTTTTGTTGTAATCTTTGTGGAGTCATAATTATTCTCACCATTATTTCGCTCTATGTGATTTGATATATATTGTCTTTTTGTTCGGACAATAAATTTATTGACTTAATGTTAAACTAATAAATTGAGATAAAAAATCTGTCTTCTGTAACTATAACCTAGGAGTGATATGCAAAGATTGCCGAATAGGGTGTGCTGGTCAGGACTACAAAAACACCTAGGTTACAATTGGAAGTTCATTTTTAACAGCCATGATCATGGCTTATCATGATATAAAACAATCAACTCCTTACTGGAAGAACAACCTAATAATTCCATTGTCTTAGCTAAAGTCCCTTCTACAGTTCGGTAAGAGATATTGATATCTCGGGCGATTTCTTTGGAACTTTTTCCCTGAGCAAGTAATCTAACACAGACGGCTTGCTGCCCCGTTAAGCGCATGGGTAAATGGGACGATTTATGAAACAGCACCATATCCTTTTCATTTAATGAGACTGGTTTTGCTTGTTCTGTTTCGTTTTCAGCAACACACTTAAGAGTATTAAATACATGTTCTTCCAAGGCATTATCATCCGTATCAAGAGAGATACTCGCTACCTTTTCAAATAGGTGATCGCGCTTGCTATGCAGCGAATCAAAAAAAGTTTTGAGGTCAGTCGTTAATAATGGCAGCGGATTTCGTGAAATTCGTCCTAGTTGTACGTCAGTGCTGACTTGTAAAAATACGACAAACTCCGAAGACAACAATTCTTGAATTGCTTCATCATCAATAATGCTGGCATCAGTGGTTGCTACAATATTTTCTTTAGCGCGTAACCCCATCAATACTTCTTTTTGGCATTGGTAAAAATTTTTTTGTCCCTCGGCGCCGAAAATCTCATGCAAAGTACGCCCTATATGATATTCGATTCCAAGATCCGCATCGATAAACTCCCAGCCCAGTTTTTCAGCCAGAAGCTTTGCGAATAAGCCCTTGCCTGCACCAGGTAGACCGACAATAAAAATACGTTTAGGTTGATTCATCATTTTTCTCCCATGCGTGGCTTCCAATAAGCTTTGAATCTACTCATAGTATAAAAACGCATTCAAATTACATCAATACGTAAAAATACGCACCAAATAATCAATTTTTTATACAAAACATTTAAGCCTACTGTTTTATTAACAGCTGTTTTACCGTTAATAAATCACGATATGCTTTTTTCTTATCGGCTGGATTTCGTAAAAGGTAAGCAGGATGATAGCTGACGATAAAAGGAATATTATTGTAATGATGGAGTGTGTTTCGCAATTGTTTCAGGGGCAATGGTTGATTCAGTAAAAATTGACCAGCAAAGCGTCCTAAAGCCAGGATCAAATGCGGCTGAATCAGCTCAATTTGCCGTGCAAGATAAGAACTGCATTGAGTAATTTCCTCGATCTGAGGATCCCTATTATCGGGTGGCCTACATTTCAAAACATTGGCGATGTAGACATCGTGTTCCTGCATCTCAATGCTGTGCAACATTTGATTCAATAAATTTCCTGCTTTACCGACAAAAGGTAAACCTTGCTGATCCTCATAAAAGCCTGGAGCCTCACCAATAATCATTAATTTTGCGTTCGGACTGCCACGAAAAAAAACAGTTTGCGTGCGGGTTTTATGTAAAGAACATCGCGTGCATGCAGCCACCTCTTTGGCTAAAGCAGATAATCCTTGTTCACAAGAGGGATGCGCTCTTCGTAGCTCCCAGAGATCGATTCCCATAGCCTGTAGATAATAACGATTTAAAGGGTCTGACATAGAAGACTCATTTCACACAATAATTGCTCGAGAAAAGTTGGAGGGTTATTTTCGTTTTTAATTTTTGATAAATCAATGCTTCCCTAATTAAAAAAATCCCCTCATCATGAGCCTATCGAGGGATCTCCCTATCTGAGAACAGTGCTATTGGATAAGAGATCTCTCCCTACACTTGCGATGACGTTGGAAATAAGTTGGCCAATTCGTTAAGTATGATTTTGCGGGCTTTGATAAATTGCGTCTCATCCCAAATGTTTTCGACGAGTAATATTCCCATATCGAGATATTCTTGATAAGCAGCTAATCCAATTAATAAATGGGAGAATTTAATTTTTCTAAATTTGCTCAACGCTTCAAATAAAGTCAATCGCTCAATTTCAGCGCCAGATAGATCATCCCCACATTCTCCATCAATGCCTTTAAATTTCGCGGCAAACCACTCTTCTAAAGGCTTTCCTCTCATAATAAAGCTATGGGAAATTTGTGAACCGCCAAGTACTCGAGTATCTAAATATTGCTGAATATCAACACAAATTGAGTTTTTCTTTATGTATTCCAAGGCTTCAGTAAATAATGGACATAATTCGAAAGTT
Source organism: Legionella sp. PATHC035 (assembly GCF_026191115.1). NCBI lineage: Bacteria > Pseudomonadati > Pseudomonadota > Gammaproteobacteria > Legionellales > Legionellaceae > Legionella > Legionella sp. PATHC035. The sequence goes on from NZ_JAPHOT010000001.1 coordinate 919,177, forward strand.
TGCACCTGAACTAGAGCACGTAACTCCACCAATGATCTAAGTCTATTTTGTTGTTTTACTTGATTTTCTGCAGTCTTATTGCGCGAAGTAAGTATCTCCTTTTTCATCGTCTCTATTTGATTATCGAGTTCAACTACAATCTTGTGCAGACGAACAGAATTTTTTCCTTTGGTAACCATTTGATCGTGTAACCAACTGCATAACTCGGCAGATAAAGATTGAGTTTGCTTGCTCGAAAATACTTTGGTTAATGCAGCATTGAAATCATCTGGGGTTAATCGATCATAGAGTTCAGCTGCCTTTAAATAGAGATTCGCATGCTCTTCCTCCAGGTGCTCCTCCAGCATTTTTCGCTCCCAATCATCCATTTTGGTGGCGTTGTTTATTTCAATCATCCCGCCCCCAGGTAAAAGATAAAAACCGTGATGATTTGCAAAACGAATTCGCCCCTGTGCATCGACATGAATTCTATCCACCGCTTCATTTTTAAGAGAACCACCCATTTGAATCTGAATTGGATAGAGTTGATTGGCGGGGGGATGGGCAATATTGAGCTGATCCAAATTAAAAAGATGCGCTTTATTCGTTCTCCTTAAGTGGGCTTTTTGAGCATCACGAAATTTTTCCCAGATTTCTGGGGTATACTCAGGAATTGGCAGTTTCAATCGCATTTGCCCCGGGGTACTACCAAACTCAAACCAGGCATTTAATGCGTCATCCATCTCCATATTATAAAAATCGAATAAAATGTCAAAATAGCGCTGATTTTCCATGCGTTGCAACACATCAGCATAATTAATGAGTGTGGCGGCATACGCTAACTCTTTATAACGTGCCTTTACTTGGCTCGTATCAATTACTTCATTCGCAAGTTTTTTGAGCTCTGCCATTTTATCGACCATCATGGCTCGTCGGCCTTGGGTGTTCGCTCCTTTATATTGAATCAACATTGGACCAATATCAGTAAATAATTGCACAGGGATTGTTCCTTATCAGATGTTTATCAGGGTCAATTTATAACAAAAATGAAAAATATTAATACATTGTGTAAGAATTAAATTATAATACAGCCTGGATAAATTTATTCCTTTATTATGCCTTTTGTTATCGATTCGCAAAATATTGCCAAAAATGAATGGATTTGGAACTTTCTAGAAAATCAACGTCTCCAAGGAAAGGAAGTTTGGAAGCCGAATGAAGAATTTACCTATAACGGCGCTTCGTTTACCATTCAACAACCTGTTTTTGTAAGAAAAAGAAAAAATCCTGCTCATGGCTACGCCTATGAAATGCCATCCTCAAAGCGTCTCGGCGCAGGAAAATATGGAGCAGTATACCGCATTTCCTGCACAATCAGTCGTGGTAAAGCAGATACCTTCCAGGTTCAAGATAAACATCGAGTTGTAAAGTTTCTCGATCCTAATGATGCCTTGCGCGAGTATAACGTAGGACATTATGCCGAACATTTACATATGAAAGCGCCGACCCAGTCTTACCTGGTAATGCGGGAAATGCCGGGGCAAACGTTGGCTAGTTTTTTACATCAATACGATCGAACGCTAACCCGAAAGAAAAAATTAGAATTAACTCAAGCAATAACCCATGCAATCAAAGAACAGCTTATTGATAGAAAAATCATTCATAAGGATCTTCATGGAAATAATATTTTAATACATTACGATCCCCTGTCATCACAAAACCTATTTACCGTAAGTGTTATTGACTACGGCCTGGCGTATTATTCCCCAAGATTAAATATCGGTTGGCTCAATTATGATGTTAGGGCATTAGGGGATTTCCTCTACGCGATATGGTCGAATGAACCGGATAGACCTGAGATTATCAACGCGTTAATCAATATGCGATCTATTCGTTTCAGTGATTACTTACTGCTTGATGAAGTGGTGATCGCCCCCACACTAAAATCCCAAAAGCCATTGGATCGCATGCTTGCCTACCTAAGGCAATTGGCAGAAACAGACGACGGATTAGCAAACGAATTGCGACATCGTTTAATGGGTGCAGTAAAACAATCTGATGCGAGTAATTTGACGCCAATGAAACAAGCTGTCGAACAATGCAAAGAGTCTCTAATCAAACACAATATTGATCTTTGTGGTTTTCCTTATCCAGTTTTTACGGAAAATGCAGAGAAACAAAAACAGTTAAATGAAATTTATGCCTATCTCAGGCATCTCGAAAATAAAGGAAAACTCCTGATGTCCTATGATCAGGAACATGAGGGAAATGCACTTTGTGAACTGGCCCACAACTTAAGACAGAAAACCTATCAAGCCGCTATGATGCCTCCTTTACAACAAAGAGACGCTTTCGCTGCATGCAGCATACAATGCAAGGAAAGTTTAGATCAAAATCAAGAATTGCTTAATATTCATCGAGACTGCAACTACATTTGGGCAGAAATTGGGGTAGTCCTGTGTTCTCTTATTGTTCTCTACCCCTTAGTCGGCTTTATTCATTATCTTGCAACGGATCGGTTTCGATTTTTTAATCAAACAGAATCCGCTGCAGGAGCCTCCAAAATGGAAAAGAATTTTAATCAATTATGTGAGATTAAAGCCTGCTAACAGATTTTTTCACAATTTAATTTAAATTCAATGTCTTAAGCCACTACCTATAATTTTTTTTCCATAATGGTTAATGATTCAAAATTATTTTGCTAATATAACGGCCGTTGTCATTATAAGAAGAATAATTTATGACATTAGCAAAAAATTCAAATCCCTATTCAGCAGATACTGCATTTCAAGATGGCCGATTACGCCAAGCGCAGCTAAAAATGCTCACCATGCTGGAAGTCATAGACTCTATCTGCAGAAAACATGGTTTGGATTATTGGCTTGATGCGGGTACTCTTTTAGGTGCTGTTCGCCATCAAGGGTTTATTCCCTGGGATGATGATGTGGATATTGCCATGCCACGCGCCAGCTATGAACAATTTCTACGTGTCGCTCCATCAGAGATTCCAAACTGGATGTGGTTGCAAACAATCCATAGTGACCCAGGCTATTTTAATATGGCTACGCCTTTAAAAATCAGAGATCGTGCCAGTCGTTTTATTGAAAAACACGAAAAAGGTAACGAGCCATACGTTCAAGGTATCTTTATTGATGTATTTGTCTATGACAGGATGCCCGTAGACCCAAAACAACGTAAGCGTTACAAATTCTATGCCAAAAAGCTCTCCCGTTTATTAAGCACAAAATACAGTAAAGTAAAAATAGGACACTATCCTACCCTCTATAAATTAATCGCCTCATTTTTTCCAAAGCCTCTGCTCGAGTGGGGTTTGCAGAAAATCATTCATCAGGCAAATGCCAGTCATAGCCCATATATAGGGCGAGGTTATAATTGCGTAGGCAAAAATTTAATTAAAAAAGAAGAAATTTATCCATTGCAGCGCGTCTCTTTTGAAACTAAAGAATTTAATATCCCTCGTAACGCCGAAGCGTTCCTGATTCAACAATATGGTGATTATTTGCAGTTACCTCCAGAAGAACAACGGGTGATGAGACATTGCAAGGAACTGATTCCCCATCTAGAAGAAACAATCCAGCCCCCTTCTCTGAGGATTGACAGATAATCATGCAATCGGATACAATTGTACCCAATATTTAACAAGCACATCTCTAAGAGGCTTAAACTATCATGGACATCATTTCTTAAGTACGCCCTTTATTTCGGGCAATGACGGAAGCAGTAAAAATCACTGCCCATTTAGAATACTTAAGAGAGTTACATGATGCATAAGCCTATTCGATTTGAAGATCTTAGTCTTTCTTTCCCCCACAAAACATGTTTTGTGGACTTCAGTGGCCAAGTTTCCAACGGCAGTCGCATTGCAATTATTGGACGCAATGGCACTGGAAAATCAACTCTGCTCAAAATACTTGCAGGTGTAATTCAACCAACCGAAGGTGACATCCATTTTCCTCAAGCATTGAATAGAGGTTATGTCCCCCAAGTTATTGAAGAATATAACTCATTAAGTGGAGGACAACGTTTTCAAAAATTATTGACGCAGGCATTGGCTTCGGATCCAAATCTTTTAATGCTCGATGAGCCTAGTAATCACCTGGATCGTAAAAATCGACATTCTTTAATCAGAATGCTTTCTGAGTATCGAGGAACCTTGATTATGGTGACCCATGATATCGAATTATTGCAATCCACTGTGGATACGATTTGGCATATTGATCAAGGTAAAGTCAATGTTTTTACCGGATGTTATGAGGATTACTTGCGCGAAATCACGATTCAGCGTCATGCGATTGAAGGTGAACTTGCGGAATTGATACGTCAGAAAAGGCAACTGCACGTCGACATGATGAAAGAACAAGTACGAGCCAAGAGCAGTAGAGCTCAAGGTGAAAAGCACATTCAGCAGCGGAAGTGGCCAACCATTGTTTCACAGAGTAAAGCGAGGAATGCGCAAGAGACTTCCGGACGTCGAAAAAGCGCAATCAACCATAAGAAAGACGAGTTAAGCCAACGTTTATCAGAACTGTACTTGCCCGAAACGATTCAACCCAAATTTGCTGTACCTGGAGTTGTAACAAACCAGACCTTAGTAACAATCAGTGAAGGCACTGTTGGTTATGTTGAAAATAACTCCATTTTGCGTGAGTTGAGCTTTTCAATCAAAGCACGCGATCGGATTGCGATTTGTGGCGATAACGGCTCTGGTAAATCCACTTTACTCAAAGCCATTTTAGGAAGTCCGTCTGTAATAAAAACAGGAAATTGGACTGTCCCTCAAGCGGATGAGATTGGCTACCTTGATCAACATTACACGACGCTGCCAGCAGAGAAAACAGTATGGGAGGCGATAAGCGGTTGCTTAATCCATAAATCCTATACCGAAATTAGGGAGCATCTAAATGATTTTTTATTTCGAAAAAATGAAGAAGTTAATGCCTTGGTTTCAACCTTATCTGGTGGAGAAAAAGCTAGACTCTCTTTGGCACACATTGCGGCGATTACACCCAAAATGCTGATTTTGGATGAAATGACCAACAACTTGGATAGAGAAACACGTGCTCATGTCATTCAGGTACTCAAAGTTTATCCTGGGGCCATGATTGTTATTTCCCATGATGCTGATTTTTTGAATGCTATCCAAGTAACTGATCAGTATGAAATTAAGGATGGGCGATTAAGCGCCCTATAGTTGTACCCAAAACTGAGTAAAGATTATGAATAAAAAAAATAGTTCGCTAAACACTTTTTTCCTGAATCTGATAAAACCCTACAGTGGGTATGTTATTGGATTATTGCTCACAGCTGCGTATTGGGGAATTAATAATGCCCTTTCACCTTATGTGCTAAAACTCATTATTGATAAGGTTGCGGCATTTTCGGGAGATAAATCCGCCCTATTTGATGCGATAAAGCCCTACATCATCGTGTATATTACATTGTGGATCTTAATTGCATTGGATATGCGTCTTTCAGATTGGCTGCGATTGAAGTTATTTCCCTACTTACGCTATGACCTGGTTAATAACATGTTTGCTTATTTGAATCAGCACTCACATCGTTTTTTCCAAAATAACTTTGCAGGCAGTTTATCCAATAAAATATCTGATATGACCGCGGGCACCATCGCCGTTTTTACAACAATCGATGATGCTGCCGCGCAAATTGTCGGCCTCATTATTGCCATTATCAGCATGCTGCTTGTGCAGCCGATATTTGCTTTGATTTTATTTATTTGGGCCATTACTTTTTTGGGGGTCGCAATCGTTTATTTCAAGCCGGTGCAAGATCTTTCTAATATTTTTGCGACCAGTAAAACCACTTTAGTTGGAAAAATTGTTGATAGCATAAGTAATATCACGAACCTGCGCTTGTTTTCTAGAGCAGACTTTGAGAATCAAGTGATTCGAAATGCAACCCAGGATACTACCGATAAGGATCAGACCATGCAATGGACTATCTTGAAAATGCGTATCTATTGGGATGTGAGTATTATCGTGTTGATTGCAGCTAATTTATCTATGTTGGTCGTTATGTACACTAAGGGTCAAGTATCAATTGGTGATTTTAGTTTCGTTATCTCATTGTCACTCAGCATTTTCTATAATTTATGGTACCTGGCAAGCCAATTCGTACATTTTGCTGAAGAGTTGGGAAAGTGCAGACAAGCCCTAACCTTGATTTCAGAACCGCATGAGATCACGGATCAACCCAATGCGCAGCCACTTAAAGTCACTCAAGGCCGTATTGAATTTCAAAACGTGAGCTTTCACTATGATGAGGGAGCCCACCTTTTTAAAAATAAATCCGTCGTGATTGAACCCGGGCAAAAAATTGGTCTGGTCGGTTTATCTGGCTCAGGAAAAAGTACTTTTGTCAATTTGATTCTTCGCCTGTTTGATGTGGAGTCAGGTAAGATTTTGATTGATGGACAAAATATTCGCGAGGTAACTCAGGAATCACTACGCGAAAATATTGCAATGATTCCTCAGGATGTAACCTTATTTCATCGCACTTTAATGGAAAACATTCGCTATGGCCGTATTGATGCAACAGATGCGGAAGTAGTTGCTGCATCAAAGAAAGCACATTGCCATGAATTCATCTCCAAACTTCCTGAGCAGTATGATGCGTTAGTTGGTGAGCGTGGCATTAAATTATCGGGTGGACAACGACAAAGAATTGCCATCGCCCGCGCTATGTTGAAAAATGCACCAATTCTCATCCTTGATGAAGCAACCTCAGCCCTGGACTCGTTGACTGAAAAATTGATTCAGGATGGCTTGCATGTGTTAATGCAAAACAGAACAACTATTGTCATTGCACACCGACTCTCCACCTTATCTGAAATGGATCGCATCCTGGTTTTTGAAAAAGGCCGTATCATTGAAGATGGTTCTCACGAGGAACTGCTCAAAATACCGAGTCATTACAGCCGTATGTGGAAAATGCAAGCCGGGGGATTTTTACCCGATGCGCTGTAACGATAACTGGTGCGACGAAATTTAGGAGTTTTGTAACTATCCCCTCACCCCAACCCTCTCCCCAAAGGGGCGAGGGGATAAAAAAATCTTTTTCCTGAAAAAGTGAAGGGATCAAAAAAATCTTTTTCCTGAAGAAACGAAGGGATAAAAAATAGTCCATAAAAATCCCCTCTCCCGCGAAGGAATAAAAAATAGTCCATAAAAAATCCCCTCTCCCGCGTCGGGAGAGGGCTAGGGTGAGGGGATTAAAACAGCTTTTTTCCTCACGTGTTAACTCTAAGATGTACACTAACCAATTACGCGATGCTAATCAGAATCACTGCAACAATGAACCACCTATTGTGTTAGTTCAGTGGCTGCTTTTTTACTCATCTCATACTGAATGTTCATTTCAGAGAGTGCCTCTGGTGAGACATCATTTTTAGCATCAATTGCTCGTTCATTCCATTTAGGAACTCGCACTGCCTTGAAAAAATGATCTTCAGCTTGTTCAAAGCGTTTATCAAAATTAACAGTATGGATTTTATTAAATTTGGTGATTTTTCCATCATCATCTGCTTCTAACTCTACAATCGCTTTTTGAATTGTGATTGTAGCATCAGATTTTTTACCTTTGATTGCATCCTCCATGAGCTTCTTCGCATCTTCTATTTTTTCAAAAAACAGGACCTCATTGCCTAACGAGTATCCACAAACCTGCTCAAATGCCATGGTATGAAGAGGAGAAATCAAATAAGAAGCCCAATCGGTAAGACTATTACCTGCCTTAATATAGGCAGGACTAACTATCGCGAATATTGTTTTCATTTTATTCCCTAAAATTTAAATATATAAAGTCCGTTCTTGAATGAAGTCACTTTATCTCCATTGAACTTGAAAAAAGCAGTGCTACAACATATAAGAGTTTCTTGTATTGAATTGACAAGTATTTGTAACCTGAATTAGCGTTTAATCCGAGTTACAAATACTTGTCAATTCAGACAGTAAACACTTGCCGAAGATTGCAACCATTTCTCTCGGGTTAAATATTATCACACGTGTTCTATTTGTATAAATGCCTGTCATCACTTTTTACAATTACTGCATACAGGTCATTTCTTATGCCTCAAGGTAAAAAGTACCCAACAAGCTAAGTGTCAATTTTGAATATCTATTCCTTTAGAAAAACCTCCTCAGAGAGCAAATGTACATGAAGAATAATTTTCACCCACTCAACTATACTCAAAATAACCCAGTCTAAAAATTAAGAACTTGCAGGATGCAATACTGGGCTGACTAAAAAGGAGTTTTTTTATGAAAGTTAATTATTTGCTCGCCCCTCTTATTTTAATGCCACTATGTGTTTTCAGTCAGACTTATGATGATGTGACCACCTTAATGATTTCACAGAACCCGGAGAATAAAAACAACCAAACCCTCACTTATTCCAATGAACTCGATAACTTAAAAAAAAATAAATCATTGATTCGCAGCATTGATTTTCCAACACAAATCATTCGCATGGATCAAAACATAGAAAATCAACAGCTCACCTGTGATGAAGTACATGACCAAATTGATAAAATCTTAGTGCAAAAAATAGTGAAGGAACAATTTTCTTACGCGATTTATATTAGTTGTCACTATAATCCGGAAACTCGATTAGCAACCCAATTCATAATCAACAGTTATTTTGATCCTTTAAATGATGAAGCAGTGACCTACCTGGAATCCTATCTGAGCGAATACAATGGCACTGATTTATTGGGAACGAAATATAAAATTGAATCCGCAAAAGGACTCATCATTTCCTTAGAGGTTGCTGCCGGAATGAAAAAAAAACCGAATAGACCTCCTTTTGTCGAGTATCACAAAGACCGGAGTAATTTCTACTTCAAAAGCAACTATGAAATGAAAAATAAGTTACTCAGTGATATCTATCAAAATTTCTTTACTCCTGATCCAAATAAAATACTCCCTTTCCTAGATAAATGGGTTTCATCTCATGCAAGCTCCATTTATAAACCGGTCTTAAGAGATTCAAATTATGTTGAATTACAGCCCGAAAAAATTTTCCTTATGGAGAATGAGGAACTATTTGTATCTAACTTTAAACAGTATTTTGCGCATTATTGCGAGCCTTATGAAAACCATCGATGCTTGAATCCAGGAGGCAAAATAGAAAATGAGGAAAATCTTTCGAAAGCAGCTTTGTAACTTATGAAATGAGTCATGCAAGACAATTCCCCTTCATCCCTCATGATGCACAGGATGAAGGGGATTCTAGTTAACCCAATTCGGCTTCATAGGAAGCTATTTTTCTCGGTTTTAATTCGCCTTGCTCCTCGGCAATTGCTTTATCATTGACGATCTTAGTGACACAAGCATCGGACCATACATTTAAGGCAGTTTCTAACATATCAATTAAACCATAGAAAGGTAAAATAACCCCCATGAGCACGATGGGAACGTTCATACTGGATAATAGGCTAATGCTCAGGAAGAAACATCCCATAGGTACTCCAGCATTTCCAATAGCAGCAACAGTGGCAACGAATATCCACAAAACCATGGTACCGTAGGAAATGGGCATGCCATGATTCTGCATTAAATAAATTACCGTAGCAAAAATAAAGGCAGCACAACCATTCATGTTAATGCTGGTGCATAAAGGTAAAACAAAACGGCTTACTTCTGGCTTTACCTGCAAATTCTTTTCTATAGTATTCATGGTGACCGGTAATGTCCCTACGGAAGACTTGGAGAAAAAAGCGACTGACAAGGCAGGAAGCATAGAACGCATTGCGGCAAAGGGTTGAATATTATTCTTTTTTAGCCATAAAGGTAAAACGACAAAACCTTGGACTAAATTGGCTAAAACAACGATCAGTAAATACTCACCGATCCCTTTGATATCCATACCCGAACGCAACTGAACTACTGTTGAGGTAATAAAGCCGAACAACCCTAAAGGAATTACTGCGATAATCCAACGCGTCATCACCAAGAACATACCGTGCGCGCCTCGGAAAAAGCGCGTGATGGTATCACGTGCTTCTTCATCAGGTATTTGACGAACCGCAATACCGATAATAATACTTAAGAACAATACCCCCATAACTTGTTGTTCAAGAAAAGGAGACAATAGATTAGTGGGTATGATATTCGCCAGATACCCCAAATAACCTAAACTGCTCGTTGATGTGGTTGCTTGTGCATCCAAATTGACTTGCACCGAACTGGGTTGAATGATGAGATAAAGCAAACAACTGATCACCGCAGCCACTACCGTAGTCGAAAAGGTATACTTTATTGTACGTTGCCATATTTTTTTCATATACCCATCAGTTTTGTAGTTTGCCAAAGTGACGATGATGGATAAAGAAATAATGGGTAAACTGATGCACTTAAAAAGTTTAATAAATAAATCAGAAATCAATAGACCTGTTTCTTTCAAAACAGCAACATTTGACATGCCACTGGCAATACCCAAACCAATCATTAAAGCATAAATCACAGGGGTGCTGAAAATGAGTTTTTTCTGTTGTTGATGTGCTGCACACATGTTGGGAATCCTTAAAAAATCAAAAAAATGAACATAATGAACATAAAGAGATTAAGTTAGCAGCAACAACAAGAAACAAGTTTAAAATGAGCGAGGTTTGAACGGTGCATTGTTTGGTTCGGGTGAGTTAACATAAAGACCTTATACTCTGTCTGATTAAAATATGTACAATAAGAAATATTCTAACACATCTAGCCTGTTCGTCAAGAGATTTTAAAACCTTAACCCCTATAATTTATCAATAAATCTGGGTCAAAAAGCTGTAATCTCCCTAGGTGAACGTATCCCTAACAGGAGAGGTGTTATGAGTTCTTAATCAACTAACTCTATGCATTTAATTTGTTGCTTTAAACGCATGATCCGACGGTAGGCATCTTCGATACGTTGTTGCTCTAATTTTTGCTCAAAAACAAGTCGTTCAATTACTTCAATCACTTCTGGAGCGGTAATTTTGGCTAATTGATTTGCGAAGATGAGCATATCAGCCCCTGCGTTGATTGTCATACATAGGGCATCCTCAAGTGAGTAATGATCTGTAATTGCCTGCATTTGTAAATCATCAGCGATGATGACTCCATCATAGCCAATAGTCTCACGCAATAAGCCTGTCAAGATAGCATGGGATAAAGTAGCAGGTAAGCCTTGCTTATCCAACTGTTTATTCACCACATGCGCCGTCATAATCATAGTAGGTTGATAAGCCTCTTTTGCTAATTGATAGTAAGGAATCAACTCTTCCTTTTGGAATGTATTCGTAACATCCACAAAACCTTTATGAGTATCACCCAAAGCACTACCATGTCCTGGAAAATGTTTATAACAACATGCGATACCATAACGAGAAAAGACATCAACAAATTTTCTGGCCAAATGAACTACATCACCAGGATTGGTTGAAAAACTACGTTGTAAACTGCCAATAATTCCCTGCTCTTCTTGGAGATGCAAATCAACAACTGGGCTGAAATTAAGATTAAATCCTAGTGACTTTAGGGTAAATGCCATTTGTGTCAGTTCTGCCTGCAGCGCTTCCGGAGATAATTGTGCCATCGTGTAGGCACTCATAGTCGGCATACATCCTTCGATGCGTGACAAACGATCTATGGCTCCCCCTTCATAATCTAGCGCAATTAATAAAGGCAATTCATTGTTTTTATAGTTTATTTCTGAAGAATAATAATTCAGTTGATGTGTTAGGCGTTTGATTTGTGCCTGATTTTTTAAATTTCTACCATATAAATCTGTAGAAATATCGTAATCGAATAACAGAACGCCACCTAATCCATCTGACGATAGCCATTCAGCAACAGGGCTTTTGTTGTGAATATCACAGCCATCAAACCCCATGACTAACATCTGACCAATTTTGTTTCTAAGAGTAATCATCAGTCGCTCCGTCAACAAATTAGGAAAAAATCCTTCCTAAAAATTAGTTTTTGTTGTGACGAGAATCATACACAAAGATAAAAATTAATGCCATTTATATCTTTTTTGGTGGTATCGCCGGGATGTCATTAAAATTGCAACTGCAATTTCCTGATGCATCGGGAGGCAGCGGGACCAGTGAAAAATCACTTGGGTAACAAACAGTGACATTCCAGGCTGAATCTCCAGGATTTACGCTGTTGGGCAAAGACCAATAATTTTTAGCAATATAAGTTTTCCCTTTGTCACTTTCCCAAAAAACTGGTGAAAACTGAGCGCGATACATTAGTTTTTGCCCAGGTTCGCAAGGGAAAGTCTGACGCATCCAAGATTTTCCAGAAGGGACTGCTACCGTTGTTAGAGTTTTACCTGATGCTGCATCCATGATTTCCACAGATACATCATATTTAGTCCAACAATTATCCTTAACTAAAGTGTAATAACAGGTAATAGCAGCCCAAAGAGAACTTGATGAAATAAGGCTTAAAATAATAATAAAAGTTCTTGCTAACATAATTTAATCCTTTTAAAGGGTGCGTGTTAACAATTTGCTTGGTCTAAAAAAAAACAATTAAATGAATTGTTAACAGACTCTAGAGCCATATATTCATAGTATATACAATATCAATGATAAATTATGTAGATAAGTTATCAATTTAGGCCCGTACAAGGGTTGATTTTATTATCCGACCTGTATAAGCTTGCCCGAATTGGAGAGATGGCCGAGCGGTCGAAGGCGCACGCCTGGAAAGTGTGTATACGGCAACGTATCGAGGGTTCGAATCCCTCTCTCTCCGCCAAATTCAATAAAAAAGCGGTCATATTATGCTTAAAGTGCCTACCGTTTTTTTATGTTTACTATTCCCATAGGTACTTTTGCAGTGATGGAACTAGGGGCTAAAAAATTCAAATTATTGGCATGCAAAAGTATGATTATGAACAATTCATTTAGGGATATGGCATATGAAATTAATTATAATAGGAATTTTATTATCATTTAATGCAATCGCTGGTGATTATTTCCCTAAACTAACATCACAAGATCAGCCATGGTCTGTTTCTGCGAGTGCGGGTACAGGCAATTACCAAATATCTTCCAAAGACAAAAATGCGCCAATAGGACGATTAGCCCTCGCTAATGAAATGATGCTTGCAGGAAATATTGCATTGGGCTTGGAATTAGGACTGCAAACTGGGACTCGGATAAAATTTAACATGACCCGAGAAACACTCCAGGCACTTAAAAAATGGATACCCATGCAAACTACTCTTGCTCCTACGCTGGATTTATTAATTACCACCAAAAGCGACCCCCTGGGAAATAGTTCTTTTTTTGCTCAACTAAAGGGAGGACTGGCTTATCGTCATTGGCGTGATGATCGTGTTCCCCTTAATGACATCTCCCAATTAGCAGGCGAAATACAAGCAGGTTTTGGTTATCCAATTACTGCTTTGGCTAGCCTTAGTTTGTTGTATCAGGGAATATTTAGTGGTAATGGTCCAAATTTTCATTTGGAAACTTATTCTAAAAAAGAGCAGTTATCGAACATTCCTACATTACACGCTGTGCTCCTGGGTTTATCGGTTAACCTTTAAAAATTCCCGTCCTCCTGGGAGATCTCTCGATGCGTTCGGGTTGACGGCAAAAAAAATTACCGATAAATGTCAGATGGTGTGCCGATTGAAAGTCCTTTTCACGCAAGATGCGCCAAATGTGGCTTTTGGTAGACTATAATGTAAGCAAATAGGTCCTCTTCTCCATTGATTTTCAGGGAGTATTATCATGAAAGAACAACATTATGCCTATAAAATAAAGCACGGCACATCAGGTCTGAATTGCCCACATTCTGCATTGGAAAATGACAAAATGGTAGACTTGCTCAAAGAAATAGAAAACCAGCATAGCGATGGAATATTTTGGGTATTTAAACAATTTGGTGATCAACCCCAAGAACCACTTTGCATCATCGACTGTTCAAAAAAACGTATTTACTTTCATTATTCCGGTGAGGTTGAAGATTTAAAGGATGCTATAGCCAATTTAAGCCATTAACTTATGCCCTCAAATAATTGCCTTTTTTAAATCAAAATGAGTATTATTTTTTTATTTTGATTTTATTTAGCCCATAACAAGTCTAGACAAATGAATTTTTTTTAGTCACCATTCCCTTCCTTTATTCCAGTTGAAGAGAATACCTATGTCTTTAAAATCCAAAATAATTATTTTAAGCGCGCTTTTTCTTAATTTATTTCCTTGTGCTTATGCAAGCTCTGCAGTAAAGCCCGTCGAAAATGATACTGCCATTCAAAACGCTGTTTTATTCTATGTTAACCAATACCGCCAGCAACACGGCTTATCTAAGCTTACAATGGATAATAAGATTGTAATCCAAGCCAAAAAACACTCTCAGGATATGGCCAACCATCGTATGCCTTTTGGCCATCAGGACTTTGGAAAGCGTATTGCCAAACTGCGTTCACAAATTAAAAATACTGGCGGTGGCGCCGAGAATGTCGCATACAACTACAAAACGGCTCAAATCGTAGTCAGCCAATGGGTTCGTAGCCCAGGACATCGAAGAAATATCATGGGTAATTATAACATTACTGGTGTTGGTGTTGCTCGTGACAAACAAGGCAAACTTTATTATACCCAAATTTTTCTACAAACAAGCAAGAATCCACCGCAAAGACACGCAGCGAGAAGAACTTACGTTGGTGTCCCCTTTTTTGGTATTCAGCGTCGTAGTTAACGATTCGGTAGCCTGGGTGCAGCGCAGCGAAAATCCAGGCTAAATTTTCTTCATTAATTCAACACATTAATAAGCACCTGTTCAATTTTAACGAAATCTTTGCAAAAAATCAGCAAAATCAAGTGGCAATAGAATTCATATTGGCCTATCATAGAATCATAGACAGTACACATTGTTCAGCCAACATTATTACTTTGGGAGCCAGAGTGAGAGTGCGGTGTGCAAGCTTAGCATGTACTAAGAAGCCTAAAACACTCCAGAGGAGTCCACCTTGGTAAAAAGGACTGTACTCAATCTTACTGTCTATCCCAAATTCCATAAAAGGGCGTTTAAAATACGCCCTTTTTCTTTCTATTTCCTATGGTCCCTTATGATTATGAGTTTTGGCCCAGTTCAGCAGCTTCCTGTTATCCCTCGCTGCGCTCGTCATTTAGAGGTTCTGAGGATGCTACACCTAGACGATTAGACCACTCATTTTGTTCGATTGTTTTTTTTAATCTATAACCACTATAATCAAACAGTTAAAACCTGAATTAGAATTATAATTAAATACATACTTTCTATAATGGACACTCAAGCAAATGGATATTTTATTAATTTTTCTTATCCTATTCTTTTTTAGCTTATCCTTTGGGCTAATCCGATTCTTTGATTATCTAACCAGGAGTGAATCATGAGTTTGTATTTAAGCTGCGGAATAATTGCTTTATGTTTGTTAATTTATTTGCTAATTGTGTTATTCAAACCTGAGTTATTCTAGGTGAGCCGATTTAATTTAAAATGGGAATGGACCCCTTATGACAAAAGTTGGTTTTCTGCAAATTGCATTTTATTTGATCTTCCTATTACTGCTAGTCAAACCATTAGGTTGGTATATGGCCCAAGTCTATCAAGGACGCCCCTGTTTATTAGATACGGTTTTAAGACCGTTTGAGCAATTGATCTACAGGATTTGTGGTATTCAAAATCAAGAAGAAATGGGATGGAAAACCTATTTATCTACCATGCTCTTTGTTAATTTGGTGGGATTACTGTTCGTTTACCTCATACAACGTATACAATTTTATCTTCCACTGAATCCTCAGGAGTTTACTTCCCCCTCGCCTGATCTTGCATTTAATACTGCGGCAAGCTTTGCCACCAATTCCAACTGGCAAGCCTACAGTGGTGAAACCACGATGAGTTACTTGACTCAAATGGTTGCACTTACCGCACAAAATTTTATCTCAGCAGCGACAGGCATGTCCTTACTCATTGCACTAATACGGGGTATCGTAAAAAATGAAAGGAACACCCTAGGAAATTTCTGGGTAGATACAGTACGTGGAATACTTTATATCTTATTGCCGTTATCTCTGATTTTTGCACTTGTTCTGTGTTCTCAGGGAGTCATTCAGAATTTTAAACCCTATCAAAAAATCAGCTTACCGTACGCCTTTACCTACAAACAGCCAATAACAGATGCCACAGGTAAAACGGTACTTGATAACCAGGGCAACCCTGAAACAACACCCGTAAAAATAACGGAACAAATCATTCCTATGGGGCCGGTAGCGTCACAAGTTGCCATCAAACAGCTGGGTACAAATGGTGGTGGTTTTTTTAATACTAACTCTGCTCATCCATTTGAAAATCCTACTCCATTGACCAATTTTCTGGAAATGGTCGCAATCTTGCTCATTCCTGCCGCTTTTTGTTTTACGTTTGGCGCTATGGCTCGCGATAAAAGGCAAGGCTGGGCTATATTAATTGCCATGTCCATTCTTTTTGTTCCATGGCTGATATTCGAAGTTGCAGTCGAGCAAGCAGGAAATCCCTCATTTCAACAAATGGGAATTAACCCTATCGTCCAAGCTGAACTTTATCCTGCCGGCAATATGGAAGGTAAGGAAACACGTTTTGGTATTGTCAACTCAGCAATTTGGGCAACCGCTACAACAGCAGCCTCTAACGGTTCAGTAAACTCCATGCTCGATTCATTTACTCCTCTGGGAGGATTAGTTCCTTTATGGATGATGCATTTAGGAGAAGTCAGCTTTGGCGGCGTTGGCTCCGGACTATATGGCATGTTAATGATGGTTATTCTCACTGTATTTATTGCAGGACTTATGGTGGGCAGAACCCCTGAGTATTTAGGTAAAAAAATTGAGCCTTTTGAGATGAAAATGGCCTCCATCGCTGTTTTAATTATGCCTTTAATTGTCCTCATTACAACAGCCTATGCTGCAGTAACCTCGGCTGGAAGAAGCTCCATAGCCAACCCTGGGGCACATGGCTTTACAGAAATACTTTATGCATTTACGTCTATGGGAAATAATAATGGGAGTGCTTTTGCGGGATTGGATGCCAATACCCCTTTTTATAATATTATCGGTGGCGTGCTGATGTTGATCAGTCGATATTGGCTTGCTATTCCGGCACTTGCAATTGCAGGCTCGCTCGTTAGAAAAAAAAGAATTCCTAGCAGTTTGGGCACATTAGCCACTCATACCCCCCTTTTTATTACTTTACTGGTTTGTATTGTCATTGTTATCGGCGCACTGTCCTTTTTACCAGCGCTTGCTCTTGGTCCTATTGTGGAGCATTTGATGCTTTGGGGGAAATATGGCCACTAAATCACATTCTATTTGGGATTTTAGGATTATTAGAGGCGCTCTACTGGATTCGTTTTTAAAATTAGCCCCTCACAACCAAATAAAAAACCCGGTCATGTTTACCGTTTACGTGAGTTCAATTTTCACCACCCTTCTTTTTATACAAGCACTGATCGGGCATGGAGAGGCTGCGCCGTGGTTTATTCTAGCTGTTAGTTTATGGCTTTGGTTTACACTCCTGTTTGCTAATTTTGCAGAAGCTATAGCAGAAGGTCGAGGCAAGGCACAGGCAGAAGAGTTACGTCGCGCACGACAAGAAATTCAGGCTAAAAAATTAGCAAAAGCATCTAAAAGTGCAAAATTCACGATCATTCCGTCCGTGCAATTGCGTGCAGGGGATTTGGTTTTGGTTGAAGCAGGTGATTTTATTCCCAGTGATGGAGAGATTATTGAAGGAATTGCCTCAGTTAATGAGAGTGCCATTACCGGTGAGAGCGCCCCAGTAATTCGCGAAAGCGGCGGGGATCGAAGTGCTGTAACTGGAGGTACTCAAATTATCTCAGATTGGCTTATTATCCGTATTACCTCTAATCCGGGTGAAACCTTCTTGGATCGAATGATTATTCTAGTAGAAGGCGCTAAAAGACAAAAAACACCCAATGAACTGGCATTAACGATCTTACTGGCTGCATTAACTATCGTGTTCTTGGTCGTTTGTAGTACCCTGCTCTCTTTTTCAATGTTTAGTGTGGCTGTCACTAAAGCAGGTTCAGCAATTTCAATCACAGTCCTTGTCGCTCTTTTTGTTTGTTTGGCACCAACAACAATTGGCGGGCTCCTCTCAGCAATTGGTATTTCCGGCATGGATCGCATGATTCAAGCCAATGTCATTGCCTTATCTGGACGCGCGGTTGAAGCGGCTGGAGATATTGACGTTTTATTGCTGGATAAAACCGGAACGATTACATTAGGTAACCGACAGGCAACCGAATTTATTCCCGCAGAAGGCGTCGATGTCAAGGATTTAGCTGACGCAGCTCAACTCGCTTCTCTTGCTGATGAAACACCCGAAGGTCGAAGTATTGTCATTCTTGCCAAAAGAAAATATAAGTTACGTGGCAGAGCACTTTCCCAACTCGATGCAACGTTTATTCCCTTTACAGCTCAAACCCGTATGAGTGGTGCAAATCTTGGAGCCCGGCAAATTCGTAAAGGTTCCTCCGAAGCCATTGAAGAATACATCAAGGAGCTGGGGGGTTACGTTCCTGAGAATGTGAAAACGAATGTGGAAATTATTTCACGCCAAGGAAGTACAGCCCTGGTTGTGGCAGAAGGAAAAAATGTCTTGGGAATTGTTCGCCTTAAAGACATCATTAAGGGAGGAATACATGAACGATTTGCCCAACTAAGACAAATGGGGATTAAAACCATCATGGTGACC
The DNA here is from genome assembly GCF_026191115.1 of Legionella sp. PATHC035. Taxonomy (NCBI): domain Bacteria; kingdom Pseudomonadati; phylum Pseudomonadota; class Gammaproteobacteria; order Legionellales; family Legionellaceae; genus Legionella; species Legionella sp. PATHC035. The sequence continues at coordinate 937,917 of NZ_JAPHOT010000001.1, forward strand.
GGCGATAATCCGCTAACGGCAGCCTCAATCGCCGGTGAAGCAGGAGTAGATGATTTTCTAGCCAATGCAAAACCCGAAGATAAACTTAAATTGATTCGTGACTTACAAGCTCAAGGCCATTTGGTAGCAATGACCGGTGATGGGACCAACGATGCACCAGCACTGGCACAGGCCGACGTTGCGGTAGCCATGAATTCAGGAACTCAAGCTGCAAAAGAAGCCGGTAATTTGGTTGATCTGGATTCAAATCCAACCAAGTTAATTGAAGTAGTTGAAATAGGTAAGCAATTACTCATGACGCGTGGCGCCCTAACGACTTTTAGCATTGCGAATGACATTGCCAAATATTTTGCCATCTTACCTGCTGCATTTGCCAGTACTTATCCCGCCCTGAGTGTACTGAATATCATGCACCTTGAAACGCCACAAACTGCAGTGCTTTCTACAGTAATTTTTAATGCGCTTATCATTATGTTCCTCATCCCTTTAGCTTTACATGGAGTAAAATACCGCCGACTTCCTGCGGCACAACTCCTCAGAAATAATGTAATTATCTATGGGTTAGGTGGATTAATCGTCCCTTTTATCGGCATTAAAATGATTGATTTGCTCCTAACAGTGTTGGGTTTAACAGGATAAAAAAATGGTTCTAGAAGCTCTAAAACGGATAAAAACAGCCTTAATCTTTCTACTTCTCTTTTCAATTCTGACTGGCTTAATTTACCCAGCACTGGTTACTGCATTAGCTCAGCTATTTTTCCCTTATCAGGCAAATGGCAGTTTGTTATGGAATAATGGCCATCCAATTGGCTCGGCACTTATTGGACAATATTTTGATGCACCGCATTATTTTTGGGGACGCCCTTCCGCCACTACCCCATTTCCCTATAATGCAACGAATTCTTCGGGTTCAAATATGGGACCTTCTAATCCCGAATTTTTGGATACGGTAAAAAAACGAATCGCTGCACTTCGGCAATATAATTTGACGGATCAAAATGAGACCAGACCATTAGTACCAGTAGATTTAGTTACAGCATCTGCTAGTGGATTGGATCCTGAAATAAGTCCGCTTGCAGCCTTATACCAGATTCCTCGTATTGCCAAAGCACGCCATATTTCAGAACAAGAAATTCAAAAATTAGTAAATCAGTTAATAAAAAAACGTACCCTGCATCTTTTAGGAGAGCCACGAATCAATGTGTTGGAGCTTAATTTAGCTCTGGATCATCTAAGGACAACAACATGACCGACAAACGCCCTGATCCTAATGCATTACTACAACAGGTATTAGAAGAAGAACAACAAAAGCAACGTGGTAAACTCAAAATTTATCTTGGTGCCGCACCGGGAGTTGGAAAGACACATTCTATGCTTCATGAAGCGATGCAAGAACAAGCTAAGGGATTAGATATCGTAGTCGGTATTGTCGAGTCTCATGGACGGATTGAAATTGAGGAAATACTTAAAAATTTCGTCATCTTACCTAAAGTAACCATTGATTATCATGGAAAAAAATTACAAGAATTTGATTTGGACGCCGCCCTGAAAAGAAATCCAGGATTAATTCTGATGGATGAAATGGCACATACCAATGTGAGTGGTGTACGGCATAAAAAACGTTGGCAAGATATTAAAGAACTATTAGACCGAGGAATTGATGTGTGCACCACCCTCAATGTTCAGCACATAGAAAGCCTCAATGATGATGTCTCACAAATCATTCATGCCCCTGTTCAAGAGACAGTCCCGGATGCAATGATAGAAAGGGCGAATACGATTGAGTTAGTTGACTTAGCCCCAGAAGATTTATTAAAACGCCTCTCCGAAGGTAAAGTCTACGTCCCCAAACAAGCCCGTCTCGCTGCAGAGTTTTATTTTCGCAAAGGGAATCTAATGGCTTTACGCGAATTGGCATTACGCACTCTAGCAAAGCGGGTGAATACGCAAGTGCTTTTATACAGACAAGGTCAAGGTATTAAACACATTTGGCCCATTATGGAAAAGATACTCGTTTGCGTGGGACCAGGTCCTGAGTCACATAAATTGATTCGCGCAGCCAAAAGAATGGCGACCAGTCTGCAAGCGGATTGGATTGCGGTATATGTAGATTCCACGCGAATTCAATTATCTAGAACACAACGTAATCAAGCCATAAAGAATTTATTTTTTGCAGAACAATTAGGTGCTGAAACTCATATTTTAATGGCTTATGACCTTGTTAAAGAAATCATCAATTTTTCTCGTGATCAAAATGTCACCCTCATTATGATCTGTAAACAAATTCGTACTCGATGGAGAAATTTTTTCTTTCGCAGTTTGGCCGATGAAATTTTACGCTATAGTGGTGAAATTGATGTCTATACCATGACTATAGCATCAAAGAAATCAAAGGGTAAAAACCTTCTCAAACCAAAGACCCCCTGGTTCTCTTACCTTTTATCGACCAGCATTGTCGCGGTCACGACACTAATTAATTATTTGATTTATCCTCTGGTCAACGAAACCAGTTTAACTCTGGTTTATTTAATAGGAATGATTTGCATTGCATTATTAGGACGTACAGGGCCTGCGATTTCAGGAATTATTCTCAGCATTCTCATCTATGATTATGTGTTTATTCCACCCTATTACAGCTTTTCGATGGCACAATCTGATTATTTCTTCACTTTGATTATGATGCTCATCATGGCGATCATTATTTGCCAGTTAACTTTAGTCACCCGCCGTCAAACAGAAATTACACGGCTTGCAGAATATCAAACCTCTGCCTTATATACCCTAAGTCGGCGATTATCGAGAACACGGGGGATAGTCAGATTACTGAGAACAGGGGTTAATTATATTTCAGAAATTTTTCATTGCGAGATTATCGCGTTGTTACCAAAAAATGGAAAACTCGTTATTCAAGCAAGCGCCAAATCACATCAAGAATTGGATGAAAAAGAGTACAGTATTGCTCAATGGGTGTTTGAATTAGGACAAAAAGCAGGATGGGGAACTGATACCCTCTCCTTTTCTAATGCCTTATTTATTCCGTTACTGGGTGCACGGGGTACCATGGGCGTTTTAAGGGTCCAACCCACCAAGAATAATGATTGTACAACACCTGAAAAAATACAGCTTCTGGAATCATGCGCCAATCAAATTGCACTGGCTATAGAGGTAGATAGTTTGCAAGAAGAACAAAATAAGTCAGGTAATACTTCTGTTTAACTACCCAGATTGCCATGTGTGCTGAACTCACCACCAATCTCCCCGTATCAGATTTTGCCAAATTCTGATCCTGACTCTGGAAAATTATTCTAAATTACAATAGGATAATTAATATTTAGGTAAAAAGGACTTACCCATGATGATCGCAACCTTACTGGCACCAGGTAATGAAACCCGAGTAGCCATTACCCCTAACTCAGCGAAGCACTTTATTAAATCAGGCTTTGAAGTCGCTATAGAAAAAAATGCCGGCGTCGCTTCACGTTTTAGCGATCAGGATTATGAACAAGTTGGCGTATCGATTCAGAGTAAAAAAAGCATATTAGAAAAAACCAACATTCTGCTTTGCATTAATGAACCAGATCCCAAAGAGCTGGAGGGTTTATCCGCAGGCGCCCTAGTCATAGGACATATCGATAATGAACCAGAAAGTAAATTAATCACCTGGTGCAAGGAAAGACAAATTAGCTTATTTTCAATGAACTTGATACCACGCATCAGTCGCGCCCAAAGCATGGATAGTCTTTCCTCACAAGCAAATTTAGCAGGCTATAGAGCGGTCTTAGAGGCATGTACCCAGTTTCATCGTGCAATTCCCATGATGATGACGGCTGCAGGAATGATTCAGCCAGCTAAAGTACTTATTCTGGGCGCTGGAGTCGCAGGCTTACAGGCAATAGCAACAGCCAAACGTTTGGGTGCCGTAGTTTATGCGTTTGACGTTCGGCGTGCAGCAAAGGAACAAGTTGAAAGTTTAGGGGCAGAATTTATTGAAGTAAGTCAGGATCAAGACAGTGAAACCAAGGGAGGATATGCTTCCGAAATGAGTGAAGAATATAAAAAACTTCAAGCAGAACTGATTGATCAATACGCGAAATTAGTAGATATCATCATTTCCACAGCCTTAATCCCTGGTAGAAAAGCGCCTATTTTATTGTATAAAAAAACAATAGAACAGATGAAACCCGGTTCGGTTGTTGTAGATCTTGCAACCTCACGAGGTGGTAATTGTGAGGTGAGTGTCCCTGATAAAACAATAAAGCATGGAGAAGTGACTGTGATTGGTTTAAGTAACATGGCCGGCTTGGTTCCAGCCACTGCAAGTGAGCTATATGCCAATAATCTGGTACATTTAGTAAACCTCCTAGCACAAAACCCACCCGAAATTACGTTAAATCCTAATGATGAAATCATTCAGCAAGCAGTACTTTGCCATCAGAATCAATATCTACCCTTCCAGGTAATCAAGGAGAAACAAAATGCATGAGATGAACTCCCTAGGAAATCCATACATTGCCATACTGACCATTTTCGTTTTGGCCTGCTTTGTTGGATATTATGTGGTTTGGAAAGTCACCCCAGCCCTCCATACACCGTTAATGTCAGTAACCAATGCCATATCCAGTATTATTGTTTTAGGAGCACTCATTGCTGCAGGAACTCAGCTAACAGGGAGAATCACTTGGATAGGCGGCCTAGCAATATTTATCACCTCAATTAATATTTTTGGTGGATTTGTGGTAACACAACGCATGTTGCGTATGTATAAAAAATAATGACAAGCATTATAACCATTTACCACTCTTTTAAAACCGTGGGGAAAAGTCACAATTTGATCCTAGATGGAACCAATCTGGCTTTTCGATGAACCGTAGTGAATCGTTACAATAATAAGGATGATTTCTCATGACAACCCTGGTCCCTTTATTTTACCTATTATCTGCCGTGTGTTTTATACTGGCGCTAAAAGGCTTAGCCAGTCCCGCATCGGCAAGAAGAGGAAATCTTTTGGGTATTGCCGGCATGATTATTGCGGTAGGTTCTACCTTGATGATGCCAACAACATACCATCAGCCCCTACTCATTAGTTTAATCATCGCCGGAGGCATAATAGGTACTTTCATTGCCTTCAAAATCAACATGACGGCGATACCGCAGCTCGTCGCAGCATTCCACTCATTAGTTGGTATGGCCGCAGTCTTAGTTGCTTTCTGCGCGTTCTTATCCCCTACCTCTTTTCATATTGGCGTTCCAGGAGCGATTGCCAAAGCAAGCCTTATCGAAATGAGTCTTGGTTTAATTATAGGTGCCATCACTTTTTCAGGTTCAGTCATTGCTTTTCTCAAATTGCAGGGCATTATGTCGGGTGTCCCCATTAAACTCTTAGGTCACAATACAATTAATCTGATTACCGCGGTAGTCATCCTTGTTTTATTTGCCTTATTTTTAATTAATCAGACACTAACGTTGTTTAGTGTCATGGCAGGGCTCGCATTTTTACTGGGGGTATTACTCATTATCCCTATTGGTGGTGCAGACATGCCCGTCGTCATTTCTATGCTTAACTCTTACTCAGGATGGGCAGCCGCAGGTATTGGATTTACACTAAGCAACCATTTGCTTGTCATTACTGGAGCTTTGGTCGGTGCAAGCGGAGCCATTCTGAGCTATATCATGTGTGTTGGCATGAACCGATCCATTTTTAATGTCATTTTTGGAGGTATCCAGTCATCAGGGAGTCACTCACAAGCAAATGCAACAAATGAATCACGAACAGTACGTCAAGGTAATGGCGAAGATGCAGCATTTCTATTAAGCAATGCTAAAGATGTAATTATTGTTCCTGGATATGGTATGGCCGTAGCGCATGCGCAACATGCAGTTAAAGAATTAGTTGATGCCTTAGAACGTCGCAATATCAGAGTCCGCTTTGCAATCCACCCAGTTGCTGGTCGTATGCCTGGACATATGAATGTGTTACTTGCTGAAGCCAATATTCCTTATGATAGAGTATTTGAACAAAGTGAAATTAACCGTGATTTTACAAGTTGTGATGTAGCATATGTTATTGGGGCAAATGACATCACTAATCCGGCAGCAAAAACAGATCCGGGCTCGCCAATTTATGGCATGCCAGTCTTGGAAGTGGAGAAAGCTAGAAACGTATTATTTGTCAAAAGAAGTTTGGCCCCAGGCTATGCCGGTGTCGAAAACGATTTATTTTATCATGATAATACGTACATGCTTTTTGGAGATGCTAAAGCGATGACTGAGTCGATTGCTAAGGCTTTGGAAGCATTATAAAAAAGCCCACAAAATCTTCTGCACATCGCCTGAAAAGCCCCGAGAAATCCTCAAAAATTACAATCAATTTTCCTACGTACCGCGCTTGATGCGCGGTATCCATGAGACTTTGTAGCGCTTTTAGAATTTTTATCCTTTATGGAGCTATGGATACTACGTAGGTATTTTTGAAAAAAATTTTAGCAGTTAGTTGTCAATAATTTATCCAACGTTTGCCATGCATAGAAAATACGGGTATCTTAGGTCGTTTACAATTATGGAGTTATATAATGCTACAAAAATTTGGACTTGGCTTACTGTGTGTCGCCGCGTCTTTAAGTACAAACGTGAATGCAGTGGAAAGTTTGCCGGCTAAGACTATGGGAGCCACAATTGAATACATATTGCAAAGCAATGTTCCCGAACCAGTGGCTAATTTTTTTATGTGGACGATAGAAGCTGAATGTAAAATTGTGTCTGAAGATCCAAGTAATGATATTTTATTTGTAGCTCTAGCAAAAAAAGGAAAAGTCAATAACATGGATTTAATTGCGGGACAATCTTTACGGATTACTGTTCACCCGAATGACATTGTGAAATTAAGCGCAGACTCAGGTGCACGAGTTGATATCACTAATTTTGGGCCACACACAGTTAAAGCAATTTGTACAGCTTAATGAAATTTTTAATTCTAATATAGCGTCGCAACGCTCGGGATGGCGAGGGAAGCGCCCTTCCCTAATGTTCCCGAGTTGCATGAAATTTAATTTTAGGATACCGCTCTTCAGCCATTGTTAAATTAACACGGGTTGGAGCAAGATACATCAATGCATCGCTTCCGTCCAAAGCCAAATAATCATGCGCTTTTGTTCGGAATTCACTCATTGCTTTATCATCATCAGAGTAAACCCAGCGAGCGCAGGCTACATTCACATTTTCATAAATACAATCCACTTTATATTCATGTTTTAAACGATGCGCTACTACGTCAAATTGCAACACCCCCACTGCTCCCAGAATTAACTGATTACTATTTAATGGTCGAAATACTTGGGTTGCACCCTCTTCCGATAACTCGATTAAACCTTTTAATAAAGCCTTACTCTTTAAAGGGTCTTTTAAACGCACTAACCGAAACAATTCAGGTGCAAAATTGGGAATACCAGTAAATTTGAGTTGCTCCCCTTGAGTAAAGGTATCACCTATTCGAATTGTTCCATGATTATGCAGACCAATAATATCGCCAGGCAAAGCAACTTCTGTGTGTGAACGATCACCTGCCATAAAAGTTAAAGCATTAGCAATTTGGACTTCTTTGCCAATACGCAGGTGATTGATTTTCATTCCTTTTCGATAAGCTCCAGAGCAAATTCGTAAAAAAGCAATCCTATCCCGATGTTTTGGATCCATATTAGCCTGGATTTTAAACACAAATCCGGTAAAAGCATCTTCATTAGCAGATACAATACGCTCTTGGGCTGTCCGAGGTTGTGGACCTGGAGCATAACGTACGTAGTCATCCAACAACTCTTTGATACCAAAATTATTAATTGCAGAACCAAAATAAACGGGTGTCATTTTACCCGCTAAATAATCCTCTAAATTGAATTCATGTGAAGCCCCCTTCACTAAATCAATTTCCTCACGTAATTCTTGGGCGCTTTCCCCCAAGAGCTCATCCAGTTGAGGGTTGTCCAAACCCTTAATTTGCATTGCCTCTTGCTTTTGGGCGTTTTTACCGGGTTGATAGAGATAAACAATGTCTTCATATCGATGATAGATGCCTTTAAAACGTTTTCCCATACCTACAGGCCAGGTCACTGGTGCACATTGAATACCTAACACAGATTCAACTTCATCCAACAAATCAATAGGATCACGACCCTCGCGGTCCAATTTATTAATAAAGGTCATAATTGGTGTATCACGCAAACGACATACTTCCATTAATTTAACCGTTCGCTCCTCGACCCCTTTAGCTACGTCAATAACCATAAGCGCTGAATCTACTGCGGTCAGAGTACGGTAAGTATCTTCAGAAAAGTCCTCATGCCCAGGGGTATCTAACAAGTTCATCACATGCTGATTGTGTACAAACTGCATCACTGAGGTAGTGATTGAAATACCACGCTCTTTTTCCATCTCCATCCAATCTGAGGTCGCATGCCGATCGGCTTTACGTCCTTTTACAGTTCCTGCCAATTGAATTGCACCTCCGAACAACAGTAATTTCTCGGTTACTGTTGTTTTACCTGCATCAGGGTGAGAGATAATTGCAAAGGTTCGTCGTGTATTAAAATCCTGATAAAAATCGGACATGAAGTTCTCTAAATCAATATAATGTTAATGTATGTAGTGAATTTTAAGACATTCCTGAACAAATACAAGACGAAGCCGTTGTTTCTTGGTAAACACCGCTCGAAAAAGGGAGATTACCCTCATAAAACGGGATTTGAATAGTCTTTAGCTCATAAAAACGCTATGATTAAAGAGGATTATGAAATCGGTGAACTGTATGTCTACTTACACTCATCAATGCAGCACACAGTTACATCATCCCGAGCGCTGTGCTCTGAATGTCGGGACTATAGCCACCTAAGATCACTCAATAAAATGTATAGGAGATAAGTGTTCATTATGAAACGTTGCCCTTGGGTTGGTACTGGCAAACCTTATTATGAAGAGTATCATGATAAGGAATGGGGTGTTCCCGTACACGATGATCAAAAACACTTTGAAATGCTTATTCTTGAAGGAGCACAAGCAGGTTTGAGCTGGGAAACAATACTCAAACGGCGGGAAGCCTACCGAACAGCATTCAAACAGTTTGACCCTCATGCTGTAGCAAATATGAGTGACGAGGAATTAAATAGCTTAATCAACGATTCGGGGATTATTCGCAATCGTCTTAAAATTTTTTCGGCGCGCAAAAATGCGATCGTGTTTCTCAAGATCGTCCAAGAATTTAGAGCTTTTGACAACTATATTTGGCAATTTGTGAATGGAAGTCCGAAAATAAATTACCCTAAAACACTACAAGAAGTCCCTGCCCGTACAGCTGAATCCGACGCGTTATCCAAAGATTTGAAAAAAAGAGGAATGAGTTTTGTCGGTTCAACGATTATGTATGCCCACATGCAAGCAGTAGGTCTGGTGGATGATCATCTTGTCGATTGTTTTTGCAAAAATCGAAACCATGGTTCATAAAATCTGTTATTTTAAGCCTAAATGAAGGGGGGAATCCCGGGTTTCAATGCTTTTTGAGCGAGCAATTTCAAGATTTAACCAGTAAGGATTCAGTAGTGACTGTAACCCCTCGGCCTGAAGAGAGACCAAAGCGCCTCCTCGAAGGCACTGCGCCAGAACTTCGAGACAGCGCAGCGGCTCTTCACCACGGACTCAAAAGAATTTTCAAATATGCCTCAGCGCTTGGTTTCACCCAGATTAAGATGCAATTTTTTTCAAAATTTCCTCAATAGGTAAACCCATGACATTATAATAAGAACCTTTTATTTCTTTAACAAACGTGTCATAAACATTTTGAATACCGTACCCTCCCGCTTTATCAAAAGGATCTCCTGAATCAACATAATTTTGAATTTGTTGCTCTGTAAGCGAGTGGAATGTAATGCGGGTTGTTACGCAATCAACCCACCACTTTTGTTCGGGTAGAAAAATTAATGCATAACCGGTATAGACCTCATGGGAGCTGCCGCTGAGCATACGCAGCATTCTATAAGCATCTTCAGGATCACGAGGCTTTTCTAAAATATGGTTCTGATAAGCCACCGTAGTATCGGCCGCCAGAATAAAATCTGCTGCACCTACTTCAACCTGAGACAAAATAGTTTGCGCTTTTTCTCTGGCCAGTCGAGTTACATATATTTTAGCTTCCTCATCTTTTTGCAGAACTTCTTCAATATTGGCAGGCATAACAACAGCAGCCAATCCGTGCTCTTGCAATATTTGCAATCGTCTTGGAGAGGCGCTGGCTAAGATGAGTTTTAATGGATGCTTAGGATTCATGAGTTTTTGTTTCTAAAAATAGGATTAGATGAATTATCAATCCCTATTTAATTCCATGCAAGATTGACGCGTGATACTTTAAATGATCTTCGATAAAACTAGCGATAAAATAATAGCTGTGATCATAATGCTCATGCATTCTTAGTTTTAGTTCGACTCCAGCCTTCAAGCACGCTGCCTGAAATAATTCGGGTTTGAGTTGCTCCTTTAAATAAGGATCCTGTGAACCCTGATCTAGGAGAATGGCTTGATGTGGCCATCCTTTCGCTAAGATGAGTTCGCAAGCATCATATTCTTTCCACTGCTCTTTATCGTCTCCCAGATATCCTGTGAATGCTTTTTGACCCCATGGACATTGTGATGGGGCACAAATAGGTGCGAATGCCGAAACCGAACGATACTGCTTGGGATAAGTTAATGCCAAAATAAGCGCACCATGCCCTCCCATTGAATGGCCAAAGATACCACATGCTTGATGATCAAGCGGGAAATGGTATTGCAGTAGATGGGGTAATTCTTCATGGACATAAGTGAACATTTTATAATATTTTGACCAGGGAGATTGTGTGGCATCCACATAAAATCCGGCACCCATACCAAAATCATAACTCTCCTGATCGCCCGGCAAATTATCTCCGCGAGGACTTGTATCCGGAACAACTAATGCTAAACCTAATTGGGCAGCAATCCGTTGCGCCCCCGCTTTCGTAATAAAATTTTGCTCCGTACAGGTTAGTCCGGAAAGCCAATACACTACGGGTACGCTTTGTTTCCGTGCCTGAGGTGGTAAAAAAAGGCCAAAACGCATAGTGCAATCGGTTGAATCGGCTTGATGGGCATAAACCCGCTGAATACCCTCAAAACAGTAATGTTCCTCAATGAGTTCAATAGCCATTTAATTTACTCCCTGAAACAGGATTTTAAAAAGTGAGCACTGTGCGGATTGATTGACCAATTTGCATTAAATCAAATGCTTGATTAATCTGCTCGACCGGGAGAACTTGGGTAATTAAATCATCTACATTGATCTTACCATCCATGTACCAATCAACAATTTTAGGTACATCAGTACGTCCACGTGCACCACCAAATGCAGATCCCTTCCATACTCTGCCCGTGATCAACTGGAAAGGTCTAGTAGAAATCTCTTGACCCGCTCCTGCAACCCCAACCACAGTGCAAACGCCCCACCCTTTATGGCAACACTCCAATGCCTGGCGCATCAGTTTTACATTCCCGACGCACTCAAAACTGTAATCAGCGCCCCCTTTAGTCAGCTCAACAAGATAGGCAACCAGATCGTCGCTGATTTCCGAAGGATTCACAAAATCGGTCATTCCCATTTTTTCTGCCAAAACCCTTCGTTGAGGATTAATGTCCACCCCGACAATCTGTTCGGCTCCTACCATACGAGCACCCTGGATCACATTAAGCCCGATACCTCCTAAACCAAAAACAACAACTCGAGAACCTGGCGTCACTTTTGCAGTATAAATCACAGCCCCCAGACCTGTAGTTACGCCACAGCCGATGTAACAGACCTTGTCAAAAGGAGCATCTTTACGAATTGCCGCAACAGCAATTTCAGGCAATACAATATAATTAGCAAACGTTGATGTCCCCATGTAATGGAATATTTTTTTTCCATTAAGGCTGAAACGACTTGTTCCATCAGGCATCACCCCTTGACCTTGCGTTGTTCGAATGGCCTGACACAGGTTAGTTTTTTGGGAAAGACAGTATTCACATTGACGGCATTCAGGGGTATATAAGGGGATCACATGATCGCCTGGCTTCACGGAAGTCACTCCCTCGCCGACATCCACAATAATACCGGCACCCTCATGCCCTAAAATGACTGGGAAAAGACCTTCAGGATCATGACCAGATAAAGTAAATGCATCGGTATGGCAAACACCTGTAGCCTTAATTTCAACAAGCACCTCGCCCTTTTTGGGGCCTTCCAATTCAACCGTTTCAATCACTAATGGCTTCCCAGCCTCATAAGCTACTGCTGCCTTTACTTGCATCAAACCTCCGGTAATGAAAAAAACATCAACTAAAGCAATCCCTTCATTAAATTGAAAAAAGATCGATTTAAATAAGATAATGTAAATGCAGATGTTCGCTTTAGCAATGAAAAGTGTCGCTTTACTACAACTTATCAATTCGCATTTTTTTCTGTTTAGTATTATTTTATACTTAGAGACTAAAGTAACGCTAAAAAGCTTAAATAAATCTCAATTCATAGGGTACTGGAGTATGATCATTCATAGCGAATTTAAGCCTGCTTGGTGGTTAACCAATGCGCATGGACAAACCCTGTATCGAACATTAACTCATCGCATGAATGCCTTTGTTGACTCCTATGAGCGGCTTGAATTGCCTGATGGCGATTTTATTGATTTAGCCTGGAAAGTGAATGGATTAAACGAGGATGCTCCATTGATAATTTTGTTGCATGGATTGGGAGGCAATGAGAATTCAGCTTATGTTTCAACCTTATTCAACGCATTCAATCAATCAGGTTATCGAGCGGTTTTGATGAACTTTCGTGGTGCAAGTGGCGAACCAAACCGTTTACCCCGTTTTTATCATGGTGGCGATACTGCAGATTTGGCTTTTTTGCTCCAAGTAATAAAACGGAGAGAGCCCACAACAAAAAAAGGGGTAGTGGGTATTTCTTTAGGTGGCAATGTGCTCCTTAAATGGTTAGGGGAAACAGGGGCTCAATCTCTAATTGATGTTGCTGTTGCAGTTTCTGTACCGTTTCAATCGCAAAACGTGGTTGAAAGAATAAATAAAGGATTCTCTCGTGTGTATCAGAACCATTTATTAAAAAAATTGCGTCGGGTTTTCCTCCAAAAATTGGATGTTGTTAATGACCAATTGCCGCTGTCTCAACAAAAACTTTATTCAATAAAAACTCTCTATGAATTTGATGAACAAATAACTGCTCCATTACACGGATTTGCTAGCGCAAGTGACTATTATCTAAAATCCAGTTCGCGGCAGTATCTATCTCAAATCAAAACCCCTACTTTAATTATTCATGCTTTGGATGATCCTTTTATGACATCAGACATTCTTCCAACCTCCAAGGAGTTATCCTCCGATATTCTCTTAGAATTAAGTCAACATGGAGGCCATGTAGGATTTATCGGTGAGAGAGGACAACATTGGCTGGAGCAACGCATCCCTAATTTTTTAATGGATTACTTTCCGCACCCTTCTTATCTACGTGAATTTGAAAAGATTAATTCATGACGTGCTGCTTAAAAAGCGAACACCCAGCATTCACGACTCATAAAACTAACACGCTTTGTTCCCCCTATTTATTTGATGAAACGGGCACTTATCCAGTTCGACTTTAGATTGCAAGACCAAATTTAGACCATTGTGTTCTATACTTAAAAAAGGAGTTTTTTTAGAGCCTAGATGATGATTAGAACAAAAATAATTAAGAGTGAGCGCTTACTTAAAATCTATGCACGCAATTACTTGTCTTTGGCCCATAATCGCGCTGATCTGGAATACTTTAAAGAATCTAAAGTGCGAATATTTTTTAGAGAATCAGAGGAAAAAATGCTGGCAGGTTTTTGCATCAATTCAGGTCCTAACTATCGTACATTTCTTCCCTTAAATCCATCTCAATTAAAGAAACTCTATCATGCTCATCGCTTTGATCGAAAGAAACCTCATGAAATTACATGCCTTTGGATTGAAAAAAAATCACAACATGCCACATGGATCATATTTCTTTATTTCATATTATTTCTAGATGTGCTGTGCCTGCGTCCAGGCCCCCTTATTTTTGGAACGCATGGGAAAAATATTAGCACCTTTTTTTCCATACCGTTTCCTAAAACTATTTTCAATCAAAAGTTATTTGTACCGACAAAAGGAGAGGAATGCGATTTTTGGATTAGAAAAGGCTCTAAATTGCAATTCCTAAAAGGTTTTATGGTCCTTGCAACCATCAGATTTTTTGGGGGGAATAAAACTTTAGCTCGATTTCGCTTGTGGCTTGATAAAAAAAAACAAGTTAAACAAAGTTCCTGAGCAATAGCATGGAGAGTTGTATGAGTAGTATGAAAAGAGAATATTCTTCTTTGAGACAATTGGCGTTATATGGAGGGTCTCCCATTCGCCAAAAACCATGGCCTACCTATGACAAAGGAAATGTCCTCATTGATGAGGAAGACACTGAACTTATCTTAGATGTAATTAAAAGTAAACGATTGTTTCGCTATGATAATCGTGAAATCAAGGATACTAAAGTAGGACAATTCGAAGAGGGACTGAAGGAATACTTTAAGTGTGAATTTGCACTGGCTGTAAGTTCAGGAACTGCCGCAATTTCATTACCCCTTATGGCTCTTGATCTACCTGATGATTCATTAGTGGGATGTCCTGCCTATTCATTTACAGCAACACCGAGTGCCATTATCCAAGCAAAATTAAAACCACTACTTATCGAAGTCGATCGCGATCTCCATATGGATCTTAACGATCTTGATAAAAAAATTGGTCGCCTGCAAGCATTAGTCGTGGTTCATATGAGAGGATTTCCCGCCCCACTCCCGCAAATTATGGAAATCGCCAATAAACATGGTGTGCCTATTATTGAGGATGCGGTTCCTAGTCTTGGCTGTAAATTAAAAAATAAATATTTGGGTACCTATGGTTTAGCTGGGGCATTTAGCACTCAATCAGATAAATCATTGAACACTGGGGAAGGGGGATTTATCTTAACCAGCAACAAAGACCTCTATCTAAAATGTGTGATTTTATCAGGCGCTTATGAGCGTCTTTATGAAAAGCATTTTTCCGAAGCACCTTGTACCATTGATTTTACCAGGTTGCCGTTATTTAATTTTCGCTTGGATGAACTCCGTGGTGCACTTGGAGTATCCCAATTAAAAAAATTAAATAAACGACTTGACTTGTTGTCACAAAATTATGCGTATGTCATTCAAGGCATAAGCCCTTTAACCTGTTTACGACCTCGTGCTACCTGGGATAAAACGGTATTGCCTCTCGGCGATAATCTGCTTTTGGGGATAGAGGGGTCGAGCGAAGACTGTTGTTGGTTTGCCGAAGCACTTACAGCAGAAGGGATCGACACGAAAGCGCTTGGTGATCTCAATAAAGTCAATGTGCGAAGATTTTGGGACTGGGCCTATTTATTCAAGGATGTCTCCAAACAAGAAATTCCCAAGCTTTATCCTAACAGTTTTAGATACATTAGTTCGTATATTGATATTGCGCTATCACCCACCCTAGGAAAAGAAGATTTGGATCAACTGATAACTGCTATCAAAAAGGTGCATGACCATTATGAACTCAAAAAATGATTTGAATCATTGTGTTGCTTTAGTTACAGGGGGAAATGGAGGATTAGGACTCGCCATGGCATGTGCTTTGCAGCAAGCAGGCGCACAAGTTATCATTTGTGGCCGAGATCAGGAAAAATTAAAACAAGCCCAAAAACACCACTTAATTCCCCTAACAATGGATGTGAGTTCAGAGGCCAGCATTCATGCTGGCTTTAAAACCATTGAGGAACAATTTAAAAGATTGGATATCTTGATTAACAACGCAGGTATCTATGAAGACCAGCATCTTTCAGCTCTTTCTCTGAGCCATTGGGAACATCTCATACGTACCAATCTTACTTCCGTATTTCTTTGTTCTCAAAGTGCGGCTCGTTTCATGAAACCACAACATCGTGGAAAAATTATTAATGTGGGTTCTATGTACTCACTATTTGGACATCCTAATTCGATTGGATATGCCACAACAAAAACAGGGATTTTAGGTCTTACGCGATCGCTTGCATTAGAACTTGGTCCCTGGAATATTCAGGTAAATGCCATTTTGCCCGGTTGGTTTGAAACTGCAATTAATGGCTCCTTACCACAAACAACTCGCGGCGAAGAAATTAGGAAGAAAACACCCCTCGGTAAATGGGGAAAGCCCCAGGATATTGGGCCTTTAGCGGTTTTTCTTTCTTCAAACGACTCAGATTTTATCACCGGAGCCACGATCCCCATTGATGGAGGATACTCCGTTTCTGATCGAACAATTTGGTGATGCTCACGGAGGTGTCTCAATCCAGAACGGCGTGAGGCTGCACTATCAATAAGAAACACATCTTGTCATCCAAAAATGGGCACCAAACTGTTCAATCGGTAATTTCCTTTTATTATAAATCACTTACGTGGAGAAAATAAAAATTCGGGCTCCAATTTAAGCGGCTCATTTTGATCTTGATGATAAGAAAATAACATCGACGAATTCTTCATACTTAACGATGGTGATTCTTGAAATAAATAATCAAATCGTTGATGTGAAAAATCAATCCCCCTTACATTGGTCCTTAATGATTTGAAAATATTAAGATCATCTATATCACTTTCTGTTTTTCTTTTTGGAAGTAGTGCATTGTGTTTGTCCAATAATGCCAAAACAATTTCGTTCTCCGTCGCATATTCCATCTTTAATTTTTCGCATCGATACCTGCCATTTCCATGATATATGCATTCTACACTTGCCCATTCACGCTCGGGACAATCAATATGTCCACAGATCACTACGCTATCCCCAGGGGCTAAGTCTTGCTCATTAGCATCAAGTCCCATTGTTTCTGTATCTATGCTTTCCTCTTTGAGAGCTATAGGCTCAGCAAGAAAGTCTTCATTGTAGACCTCCAAAAACTCATGCTTTATTTCACTTTCCGTCATTGCTTTGGGTAAACCAAAACCGCGGTATTTATGATCGCCCATCACCATCGAGTGCAGCCCACTCCCATTTTTAGATGGATCAAACAAGGTAGCCGTCCTGTATTCAGGGAAATTGTTGAGAAAGAGCCAATCTCCGGGGATTAACTCCTCTTGTGTTAAATCAAATCGATAAGGAAGTATTTCTTTTAAATCATCTGCAAAATGTCCAGATAAAAACATAGCATCTGCAATGATGAGGGGCTTTCGTGCAAAAAGAAGATCAAAATTCTCTGCACCCACCGTATCTAATAACGCCTTATATTGAATAGAGAGCATCCAACTATGACATTCAAGTACCACAAGATGAGAACCAGCAAAAATTGAGTTGATGGCATCAGAGGGACGCTGTCCATTTTTTAATATAAAAAAACCATTTTGCCTATCCGGCTTATACCAATAATGTTGATCGAGCTGCAAATAATTTTCTTTTTGTGTTGGATATCGATAATGCTCTGCTTCTAAATGAAATTTATCCGTATCCATGAGCTTTATTGCATTATATCGAAACAATAATTCGGCATTAAATCGTTTATACGATTTAAAAAAACGAAGGCTATTTACCATTTTTAAGAGGATCTCTCTTTTTAAGGGATCAGCCTCTTCCTTGGTTAAAGCCAATCTTCTGATTTCCAATTCTGAGACCATTTTTTCTGGGGAAGACCCAAATTTTGTGAGATTAGTGACATATAGTTGCATTAGAAAACTACTGTCGTTAAAAAACTTTTCATAGGTTTGAATGATCTGGAATCGTCCAAAATCCTCAATGAGTTCCTGAAGATTACGAAAAACAATTTTCTTCTTATGGTTCAATATCATATCAAACCGACGTTCATTGCCTGCGATTGCAGATCTTAATTCATCAGATTTAAAATCGTGAGTGATCTCAACATACTTTTTATTTTGGTAAAAAAAGAACACGAGCATGATGTAAAAGCATATCGTAGGGAGGTCACCTATTGTTACATCTATCACCCAAATTGTAAATATTAGTTACATCAGGGGTTATTAATTCACTATTTGAGAAGAGTAAGAACAACTTTTTTAAAGGAATTAAGCAAAGCGAAAGTCCCGACATCAACGAGTTGTTGCCCTATTTTGCCACGCCAATGCGTTCGATCCAGTTTCCAACCTATAAAGAAAGCAGAAACAATCAGTAACAATGTAGGTACATGAAAACGAGTTAGTTTGCTTTGGGCAAAATAATCTTGATGTTCAGCTACTTTGTTGCTCTGGGATCGCAACTTCTTGTCCATCAGCGCAATTTGTGCCCGAATCTGTCTTCTCGAGTTGCTCATGCTCTTCGCTCTTTTGAGAGAAATATGCTCTTGTTTTAGGAAAACTCATACTTTTTAAGTTATAGGATAAATACTGAAGCAATCCAAGTAAGAATCCCACATTCAACAGTAAAATAAGGGAGATAGATAACAGAAAACGATTAGATGCCAAAAATAAAAAATACCCTATTAAAAACATGGCGCTTAGCCACACCGTAATCAGCACCACAAACAGCATGCATAGATTCAGTAACAATGGAAAAACGCTAAGTCCCGCTAACTTTGCTTCAAGACGAATTAAAGACCATACTGTTTTAATAACGGATATTTTTGCAGTAACTAAAGCCTCTAACTGTTTAAAAACTTCCATTACTTTTTCATTAACCGAGATAATAAAAAGCCAATTCCTCCTGCGATTAAAACAGAAGTTAATGGATTGTCTTGAACTTTCTTTATTAAATGATCAGAATATTGTTTGACATTTTCTTCTACTTCATTAGCCTTGGATAATCCTTCTTCATACAGTTGATTTACCTTTTTTTTCCCTTCATTTAATAATTGGCTTGCAGCTGCCTCAAGATGGTCTCTAGAAGTATATGTCGGTTTCTCACTGGAGCTTTTCATGTCATTACTCTCCTTAGTTAACAACGTGTTCTTCACACATTTCGTGAAGCATAATATATAAATATAGTTATTGCTGGAGATAAATCAATAAATACTTTCCTTTTTATTGTGCGTTTGACTCTTTTTGGGAGGTCTAGCAGTCAATTAAATCGTGCGTCATTCGAGCCCTTTTCGAAAAATCCAAAAAGATAAAAATCCAGTTTCTTACGAGGGGGGTTTTAAAAATCCTTCAAGAATCATTTTTATCAATAATGATTATTAATTAAGTGTCATCTCCGAACCGTATCTATAAGTGAGCTGAAACATGGAAAATTACACAACTTGATTAAATTAAAAAATTATGTACGATATGAGGCCATTATCAACGGAGTCAACATGATGCCCTATCCCTTTCTCCCAAGGAATTTACTGCAACTCGAAGAGGATGTAACCATTTATTATCGCAGCAAAATCGAATACTTTACCCCAAAAGTTACTTTTAACTTTGCTCTTTTTACGGAGGTTTATCACTCGATTCAATCCTTGCCGTTGGACGACAAAAAAATTGCATTGATGGAACGCTTTCAACAGAATGTATTTGCACCAATCAATAATTTTCATCCTAAAATTTTTTACACTTTTAATTTTGCTCCTTATATTGCTCAATATAAGCCTTTGATTGAGCAATTAAACGTGCTACAAAAACAAGCGTCACACCTTTACACCCATTATTTTGATGCAGAACGCCACAGTTTTGATTGGCAAAAATTTCATACTGTTCGAACCCAAATCGAAAATTTACCTATGTCCGCAGATAAAATACAACTCATGCAGTTCTTCGAGTTTAATGTATTAAATACAATCTGCTTAGTAGAGCCTAAAGTGTTTTCCAGCTTTTCTTTCTCATCGCAATTAGCAGCAGAGGAATTGCCTCTACCAAGCCAATCTTTTCACTGAATAAAATGATTTTAGGGCACTTGTGGTGTCAGTGCCTTCAAATCAGGGTCCAGCGCCCTCATGGATAATCTTTTGCACAACCAGTAAAATAACACGCTTATTGAGCCCAAGTAATAAATTTTATTTAAGCTATTATTATTGTATCGGAAAACATAGGTGATAAGGAGATGAATATGTTGAGTCTCGATACAGAAACGATTCGTGACCTTCTCGATAAGGCGCGGCAATTTCAGGTTAAGGAAGAAGTTAGTTTTCCAGAGGTCACCGAGGACATGGATGCCTTCTATGTATTAGCTGATTATCAAAATGATCCAGTTTATCAAGAAACCGTTGAATTCATAGATAATTTACGTCCTGATCAGCAAGCAACCCTCGTGGCTCTCATGTATTTAGGCCGGGGCGATTATACTCGGGAGGAATGGAAAGAGGCGTTACATTTTGCCCAGGAAGAAATGACCGACCATACCGGTGAGTATTTACTATCCAGACCAACAGTAGCTGATGATGTGGAACGTGGTTTAAACATGCTTGGTATTTTCTATCAAGAATAGCTTCTGAGGAGTAGGGCTATGCCATTCGTGAATATCGGTACCTCAGGTTGGGTCTTTAAAGGTTGGAAAGAAATATTTTACCCTAAGTCTGTTGCAGAGAAAGATGAATTGGCATATTACGCGAACGTCTTTAACACAGTGGAGATCAATAGTAGTTTTTATCACGTACCCTCTGCAAAATCGATTGCAAAGTGGAGAGAAACCACTCCAGAACAGTTTATTTTTTCCTGTAAAGCCAGTCGCTATCTAACTCATGTAAAAATGTTGAAAGACGTTCAAGACAGCGTTCATTATTTGCTTCAGGTCATTGAAGGATTGGAGGAAAAACTTGGCCCAGTTTTATTTCAACTGCCACCTTATTGGCCTTTTAATCTAGAGCGTCTGGAGCAGTTTGTTAAAGCATTACCTGAATCATTTCATTACACATTTGAATTTAGAAATAAAACCTGGTTACGTCAGGAAGTTTATGATTTGCTCGCTCAATACAATATTGCGCTTTGTTTTTATGATTTTAAGGGATATCAGTGTCCAGAAATTATAACCAGTGATTTCATCTACTTACGATTGCATGGACCGCATCTCGATGCTTATTTGGGTCATTACGAGCAAAAAACGCTTTTAAGTTATGCCCATAAATTTGCCAAATGGCAGCAAGAAGTGAAACAAATTTTTTGTTATCTAGATAACGATCAAAAAGCAGTTGCACCCTCCGATGCTCAAGAATTGGAACGATTAGTACAATTGACATTTAATAGCCCTGATCAATAATTTAATGTCTACAGGGAACTCTTTTTATTTATTAGGATGATGAATGAACTTTGATAAGCAATATCAACAAAAATTATGTTCCGCAGAGGAAGCAGTCAATCGAATTCCTCCATCTGCAGTGATTTCTATGGGCATGCGTGCCGCTACTCCTCCAGCCCTATGCCATGCACTGGCTGCACGTGCTAAAGCAGGTGATCTAAAAGGATTAAAGGTTTACTATCTTCGCTGTGGTCCCATCGCCCTGGAAACTATTTTTCAAGAAGAATTATTGCATATTATCCGACCCTACTCGTCTATGATGTCCAAAGGAGAGGTTGAATTAGCGGAACGCGGGTATCGTCTAGGGAAAAAATACATCAATTTTGTCCCTATAAGCTTTAGCCGTTATCCTGGCACCATTATGTCCATCACCCAACTGGATGCGTTCATAGTTACCGTCTCCCCTATGGACCAGTTTGGTTTTTTTAATTTAGGTACTAACGGCGATTATGCTATTGAATTAGGGCGCTATGCGAATCAATTAATCGTTGAAGTCAACGAGAACATGCCTAGAACTTCGGGCTCTACATTAATTCATATCAGTGAAGTGGATGCCATAGTCGAAAATACCACCGCTTTGGTTGAGGAACATTCAAAGCCTGCTAGTGACTTAGATCGTCAAATTGGCCAATACATCACCTCCCTTATCCCCAATGGAGCAACCATTCAAATGGGAATAGGTGGTGTACCTAACGCAGTATGCGAACAATTAATCGATCATAAGAATCTTGGCATACACACCGAGGTGATTACGTCAGGAATGGTCGAGCTTATCAAGAAAGGAGTAATTACAAATGCCAATAAAAAATTAAACCCTCACGTCAATGTATTTACCTTTGCAATCGGTGATCGACCTTTATATGATTTTATAAATAATAATCCTTCTATGTTTTGTCTTCCGGTCTCCTATGTCAATGAACCTAAAGTGATTGGGAAAAATAACCTAATGACCTCTGTTAATGCCTTCATCGAGATTGATTTTAGTGGCCAAGTCAATGCCGAGTTTATTGGTCATCAATTTTCAGGTGTGGGTGGACAATTGGATTTTATTCGTGGCGTTCAGTATTCTGAAGGTGGAAAGACCATTATTGCCAGTAGTTCTACAGCAAAAAATGGGACGCTATCCAGGATAGTTCCCCGGCTCTCCTCAATCGCTACAGATACCCGACTTGATATTGATTATGTGGTTACAGAATACGGGGTAGCCCAATTAAGGGGACGCTCCACCACGGAAAGAACGCACCAATTAATTAAAATTGCCCATCCGGCCTTTCGTGAGCAATTAGAACAACAAGCAAAATCACAAGGATTTATTTAAAATGGATTTATCACGATGCCCTGCCCTGCTCTTTACACCCGGTAATAAACCGGAACTTTTTACAAAAGCACTGGCTTCAGGTGCAAATGGCCTTATTTTAGAACTGGAAGACGCTATCCCAGCAGCAGAGAAAGACAAAGCTCGAAATCATGTAGTTCAATTTTTAAAGAAAGAACATCCGGAACTGCTCACTGTAGTTCGCATCAACCACATCACTACAGATGCAGGTCTTCCTGATTTGCTCGCCTTAAGACAAGAGGATATTTATTGTGATGCTATTTTATACCCCAAAACAGAAAGTGCTGAAGAGTTAAATATTGTTTATAAGATACTCCATTTAGCAGCGCGAAATATTAAGCTTTTAGCTTTGATTGAAACAGCAAAAGGGTTGCTGAATTTACATTCAATTGTGACTCATTCCCCAGTCGCTGGTTTAGTCTTTGGGGCTGCCGATTTTGCCATCGATATAGGGTGTCAGATGAACTGGGATGTTCTTTTGAATGCACGCCATCAAATTGTCCAAACAGCTGCACTGACACACATTCCAGCAATTGATTCTCCCTTTTTTGATTTTACAAATGAGGAGCAATTAATTACTGAAGTGATTCGGGCTAAGGAACTTGGTTTTCGAGGAAAATTAGCCATTCATCCAAAACAAATCATTCCCATAAAACAAAATTTTGCACCAAGTCAAGCAGAGGTAAAACGAGCAAAAGAAATTGTAGCGCTTTTCGAACAATCTGGGGGCAGAGCCTGTCAATACAAGGGAGAAATGATTGATGTCCCTATATACAAACATGCTCAGGAAGTACTTAAATTATCAAACAATTAAAAGGTAATGAATATGTCACATCAAAGCTATAAATCCATAGGAACCAATCGCTTGCGGGAAGATTTTGGTTTTTACTTTGAAGATTTTGAAGTGGGACAAATTATTGAACATAGGCCCGGAAGAACCATTACCCAAAATGATAATATATGGTTTACCTTACTGACAATGAATACCGCTCAATTACATTTTGATGCACATTATGCAGAACACACCGAGTGGAAAAAACCTCTAGTTGATAGCACATTTACTTTGGCGATTATTACAGGAATGACCGTTAATACAATCTCCAAGAAAGTAGTCGCGAATCTGGAATGGGATAAGGTTAAATTATTAAAACCTGTATTTGAAGGAGATACGATTTACGCTGAAAGTGAAATAAAAGCGAAACGTGAATCAAAATCAAGACCAAATCAAGGAATAGTGACCGTAGAAACCCGGGGGATTAACCAGCATAAAGAACTATTTATGTCTTTTGAACGAACTGTTTTGGTATATAAGAAAGGAGGTGCGCCTGAATATACCATTTAAATTAACTTATTTCTAACCTGTGAGTGTGCCACCGCCCCGTCGACTCTGCTTTGTATGCTTTTCGAAATGGCCCGAGTGCCTGGAGGTAACGCAGCTTGTCTGCAGAATTTAGGAAAAAAAGCAAACGATGAAATGTGCTGGCTCCTCTCAGGCTTTGCACCTTATTCAGAGATTGATTAAAAAAATACTCAAGTACTGCAAATTTGAGTGAGCAGATTTCAGAAAAACCTGAGCTGAAAAAAATGAATAAGCTCTAGCTAAGTCTTAAGAAGAAAACTAAAATGGATCAGTTTAACTGCTGATAAATAATAATTTTTTACACGGGCGTCCATTACATGAACATTCATACTGTTGTCAAAGAGCAGAGAATTTTTTCAGCTGGCGGAGCGGCGAAAGCTATCGATTTTCGTAAGCAGCAACTGCAGAAATTAAAAACCGTTCTCAAGCAAAATGAGCAACTGCTCTCGGAAGCCCTCTACGCAGATATAAAAAAATCACAATTCGAAACGTATTTAACTGAACTTGCCTTAATTTATCATGAACTCGATAAAGCGATTAAATTCGTGAACAAATGGGCTAAACCCAAAGCAACACGAACCGAACTGGTGAACCAACCAGGAAAAAGTTTTATCTTGCCCGAACCTTATGGGACAACCTTGATTATTGGAGCATGGAATTACCCTTATCAGCTTACATTAATTCCTTTAATTGCCGCTATAGCGGCAGGGAATACCAGTATCATTAAGCCAAGTGAGTTGCCGCAAAATACTTCCGCTGCGCTCGCCAAAATAATCAATCAAAATTTTGATCCAGCTTATCTTTA
The DNA here is from genome assembly GCF_026191115.1 of Legionella sp. PATHC035. Lineage (NCBI taxonomy): Bacteria > Pseudomonadati > Pseudomonadota > Gammaproteobacteria > Legionellales > Legionellaceae > Legionella > Legionella sp. PATHC035. The sequence continues at coordinate 962,700 of NZ_JAPHOT010000001.1, forward strand.
TGTTGCAGAGGGCGGAGCTGATGTCACGCAAGAGCTTCTGAGTATGCGTTTTGATAAACTTTTCTTTACGGGCAGTACCACAATAGGCAAAATCGTGGCTAAGGCTGCTGCAGAACACTTAACACCCATTACTCTGGAATTAGGGGGCAAAAGCCCTTGCCTTGTTTTTGCCGATGCCGATCTGAAAATTTCAGCACAACGAATTGTATGGGGTAAGTTTTTAAATGCCGGACAGACCTGCATTGCCCCCGATTATCTTTTAGTTGAAGAAAAGATTTATCAACCCTTATTGGAAGAGCTCAAAAACCAAATCGGCAAAATAATTGGGCCCAATCCCCTTGAAAGCGAAAGTTACACCCGTATTATTAATCAACACCACGTACAACGTTTAAAAAAGCTCATTGATCCGCAAAAACTATTCACGGGTGGACAAGTCATTGACACAGAAAACTATATTGAGCCAACCATTCTTAAGGATGTACGCTTTACAGATGAAATCATGAAAGAAGAAATTTTTGGTCCCATTTTACCCGTTATTCCTTTTAACGATCTAGAACCTGTCCTCCAAGAAATCAAATCACGCCCTCGTCCTTTGTCTCTCTATATTTTTGGGAAAAATTCAAAAGTGCACACCCGAATTTTAAATGAGATTTCTTTTGGTGGTGGATGTATTAATGATGTGATCATGCATATTTGCAATTCCCACCTTCCCTTTGGCGGCGTAGGCGACAGTGGCATGGGAAGTTACCATGGTGAAGCCGGTTTTAAAGCGTTCAGCCATTTCAAAAGCATTTTAAAAAAGCCATTTTGGTTTGAACTTCCCTTGAAATACCTGCCCTATACCCAATTGAAATTAAAAATAATCCGAGCAATTTTTGGGTAAATCAACTTGAAATCATAGTTCATTGGAATCAAATAAGAGTTGACTATGAATTTAAAGGTTAAAGGGATTTTTTGCTTCTTATCTTCTGTTTTTATATGTTCAACAGGTTTTGCAGACACGCAAAATTTTGGCACTTTTTGGCTAACAGGAGTTTTTATTGGCCCTTTTGTAACGACTTATAAACAATGGAAATATTACTTGGAACCAAGATTGGTCCTCATTGATGATCGATATGGACGGGATGAAGAGCATATCTATTTTGGTACCGGTTATCAAATCACTCCTAATTTTACCCCTTTTATTGGTGCTGCCTATTTTTTCTCAGAGAATACGGAAGGAGTTATTGCACACGAAAATGTACTCTGGCAGCAATTTCATTGGAAAATATATCATTCCAAACTCTTCAATGTGGCCAATCGTTCTCGCCTTGAAGAACGAAAAAATACCTTATTCTCTGAATGGGCAACACGTTTGAGGGAGCAAATTACGCTTAAAATACCTTTTCACAATACCCAAGATTCACTTTCAACGTACAATGAATGTTTCTTTAATTTCACTCATCCATCCTAGATCAGTGATAAGTTTTTTGCTGAAAATCGATTTTTTTTGGGCATAGAACGACAGATTTCAAAAGCGGCATCATTTGATTTAGGGTATTTAGAACAAACGAAATGGCAAAGACAAAACCGAAATTTATTAACCCATGGATTATACATCAGACTTAACGTAACACGATAATAAACCTCCAAATCAACTCAAAATCTAAGAATTTATATCCATAATCTTAAACTACCCTAACTTAGGTTTTCCCCAAGTGTCTGCTTCTTTTTTCGCCATACGCTGCGCCCTTTTAGCAATAGCTTCTTGTAACTCGAGAAAAAAAAGAGAAGGCCCCGAGGAGGTGTTCGATTCTGACTGTACTTGTTTTCCCCATGAAACATCCAGTTCTTTTTGAATGTTTAATTCAGGATCCAGCATTGAGTCTAAAGCTTGAGTCGTTTCTTGATAGGCGATTAAAAATGATCTGCATTCCTGAGCAAAAGATGGATTTTCCTGCAAAATCAACGCAGAAGAGCTAAGAAAACCAATAAGCCGTTCGTCTTTATGTTCTTTTCTATGCTGGAGCACGAGAAACAAAAACTCTTTTAATAAAGGATAAATTAATAAGTAATCTTTGTCTTTCTTTCCATATTGTTCATAGTGATCCACTAATTTTTGCAACAGCTGAATGCATTCTTTACTCACTGGCATTTTGCGCTCCATGCAAATACTATACGTTTGTTTATTAAAGACCTTGATCGCTCATTAAGCAAGAAATGACACTATTTGATTTTCTAGAAACATTTAAACCCACTTTGTTGCATTTAATGAAAATATGAATTGTTTCTCTTGTAGGGGTTGAATAATAGGTCTATAACTTTAAAAATAAAGAGAGCAACTTATGTCAGAAAATAAACGTAATAAACGAAAAACCTATCATTGCAAGGAACCCCCTACTTCAGCTTTATCTGCAGAAAGCTCATCGCTTACATTAAGCATCATCAAAGCATTACCAGGAAGCATTTATTGGAAAGACAAAAATGGAGTTTATTTAGGTTGCAATGACGCCATGTTGGAAATGACTGGGATGAAATCCATCATTGGGAAAACTGATTTTGAAATGCCTTGGGCTGCATCTGCAACAACGATACGCAACAACGATTTAAAAGTAATGAAGCTGAATTCCTCATTGGAATTGGAAGAAATCGGAACCATAGCGAATGGAGAACAAGTAGTCGTATTAACCCGTAAAACTCCTTTACATGATGAACACGGCAATGTTACCGGAATTATTGGCATTTCCTTAAATATAACCAATCGAAAAAAACAAGAGGCTGCTCTCTGTTCAAGCCAAGAAAAAACACAATCCACCTTGGAAAATATTTTGGCTAATATGCCAGGACATGTTTATTGGAAAGACAAAAACGGGGTTTATTTAGGATGCAACAATCGCCAAGCTCAAAGTGTAGGGTTTCAATTCGGCTATGAAATTGTAGGAAAAACTGATTTTGACCTACCTTGGGGCAAAAACCAGGCTGAGTTATTTCGACAAAATGATCTTCATATTATGCAAACAGGCGAAACTGAGATCATAGAAGAAAAAGCGCAAGTAGGTGGTAAAGATGCCATTTTTTTAAGCCATAAATCACCAATGCGCAATAAAAAAGGGGAAATTACAGGGGTACTGGGAATCTCCATTGACATCACAGACCGAAAAAAAATTGAAGCTGAGCTCAAAATTGCAAAAGAAAAAGCTGAAGCAGCAAGTCTGGCAAAAACAGAATTTCTGGAAAATATGCGTCACGACATTCGTACCCCCCTTACCGGCATCGTAGGATTTGCAGACCTTATCCAGTCCGAAGCAGAAAGTCCTAGAATTAAAGAATATTCAGAGAACCTAGTGGCATCCAGTCATGCTCTGCTTGATTTTATGGATGATGTACTTGAAGCGATTCATGTAAGCTCTGGCGAAATCCCCAAAGTGAGGAAAAAATTCGTATTACAAAAAATAGCGCAACATGTGATTGATCTGAATAGAGCCAAAGCATCTTCTAAACGACTGACATTATCTCTGGAATTTGATCCCGATATTCCCAGATTTCTTATTGGAGATCCGGTTCGTATCCATAGAATTTTACTTGAACTGATATCAAATTCATTGAATTTTACAGATACCGGGTTTGTAAAAGTAACTGCCAAGCTGGCCAAGCGAGAAAATCGTGAGGTGATCATCCAATTTGTCGTGGAAGATAGTGGCATGGGGATTCCGAAAGACAAGCAACAAGAAATTTTTCTCCAATTCAAACGCTTAACCCCTTCCTATAAAGGAATTTATAAAGGCGCAGGTTTAGGGCTTGCTGTAATCAAACAGTTTATTGATGAATTAGATGGAGAAATATATGTCGAGAGTACGGTTGCCAAAGGAACAAAATTTACTTGTATCATTCCCTTAAAAACAGCGCTTTTGGAAGATGAAACAGGTATTGATAAAGATTTTGACTTCAATATATCCAGTCTCAAACAAAACACTGCCTTGAATACCCCCTCTTCAAATCCATCAATCCATTCATTCAAACATCGTATCTTGCTCGTTGAAGACAATACTGTGGCGCAAACCATAGCCAAAGCTATGTTAAATCACTATCACTGCCAAGTAGATGTAGCGGTTGATGGACAATCTGCGTTACAACTTTGGAAGAACAATAGGTATGACTTAATTTTTATGGATATTGGTCTGCCTGATATGGATGGTTATCAAGTTACCCACCACATCCGTGTACAAGAAGTTTCAAAAAAATATCACACCCCCATCATTGCGCTTACCGCCCATGTTGGTGAGGAAAATAAACAGCGATGTATCGAATCGGGCATTAATGCGGTGATCAGCAAGCCATTAACGCAAAAAAAATGTGGTGATATTTTGAGTGCATTTATTCCTACCATACTAAAAGAAAGGACCAATTCTCCTGAAAATTGTATTTTTGAGAGACCTACAACAGAAGAACAACTCTTTGATCTTTCTAAATTTCCCCTACTTGATGTGGAAGAAGGAATTAAAACTACGGGTACAGAAAATACACTCCGCGACATGCTCAGCTTAATGCTCGATCACTCTTTTATCGAGGATATGGCTCTGCTCAAAACAGCACATGATCAAGGTGATTGGGAACAAACACAAAAACTCACTCATAAAATTAAGGGCGGTGTAGTATATGTTGGTGCCACTCGAATAAAAATGGCTTGCCAATATTTTGAAGATTATTGGAAATCAGGACAACGTGATTTATTGGAGCAATTGTATCAACAAGTTATCCTGGTTATTGATAAAACAGCCTCTGAAATTAAAAAATGGATCGCCGCAAAAACACCGCTTTAGTATCTCTAGAACCAATCCCCTCTGCCACAAATGAGCGGTATTTCATGCCATTCCTGCCTTTGTAGGAATGGGGTATATTCACTTGGATAATGCTCTTATTCTTCTGTTTTTAATGCCCACCCGTGGGAGAAGGAGGAGCGTTTCCTCCAGTATTTAAGCGAGGAGATCCCTCGTCGCACTCGGAATGACGGGGGGCGGGGAAAGAGGATTTGCAGGATATTTTTTAAATCGAAGTGCAACAGGTCTTAAATAGTTTGGATAATGAGGTTTGATTAAATAATCATAGGTAGCAGCCATCGCTTTGTTTCTGCCACTGGGATAAACTTCGAAATCGTATGCCTTTTCTGTCCACAGACACATTACAGAACATTCTTCAATCAAATAATCAAGACAAAGTCGAAACGCCCTTTCAGAATCAACGCTTTCATTAGAAAATCGACTTAGGTATCGGGTTAAAAATTCATCGATATTGGCATGAATTGCCTGACGGAATGATTCATTGAGCTCATATTCTTTTTGGACGCGCATATGACTGCTAATGAAATTCTGACTGTTGTACCAATCATCCCAGCGCATAATCTCATAAGGGATGGTTAACTGATTGTAAGCCATTTCATTTCGCTTGAGCCAATCATCGCCTTCCTTCACCGCAAGTTGATATAATTCATCCGCAGTCGCATGATTCATAATCCCCATTGTATGACGTTGCACACTGTCATCAACAAGGATGGTACATTGTTTAAATGAGGCATTGATCAGTTTAATCACTGCGGCAAATTTTTCACCTTCATGAATTGCTTGCCCTACACTAATGGGCATGAGGCATGAAGATTGAGGAAACAGCTTTCTTTCCTCTGCGGGGTTTTCTCTAAAGGAGGCTTTCACAATCCTGTTATCAACTAAGCTCATCGTCCTAACCTCCTTCTGTTTAAATCACCACTATTTTTTGCATAAAAAGAGATCATATTTTATTTTATTAAAATCATCCTGTCTATTAATAAATCATTGACATAATAATGAATTAAGGTTTCTATTATATAATGTAATTAATGAAACCCAATACGAGTGTGAAATGCCTTATAGAATCAATAATCCTGGCGGTGGCGATTGTGGATTTTTTGCGTTTGCAATTGGCGCCATAAAAGACATTCAAGATGAATACGCACTCTATGGAAAAAGTGCAACCTATGACCAGTGGCTCAGAAAAGGCCTTCTTGGCGTTAGCTTGCAAGAGATCATCGACTTTGATTTAAATCGGTTGTATGAATCTCCTTATCATTATAAAAGTGAGCTTTTGTCTCGATTACAGATGTCTTTAAGAAACATTTCCGCTGATGCATACAAAATCGATCTTTTAAATAGAATAAGAACTGAAGCAGTATCAAAAGATGAGGAAACCTTGATTGAAGGATCACCTGTTTATCACAAATTTATGGAATTAGTTCGCTTTTATTTAGGTAAGGAAAAGAATAATCTCCCTGAGATAAGTAAATTTAATGAGCTCGCTTTATCTCCTCAAGTCACGAACTTAGCAGAAACTACGGCACGATCACTGCAACCCAAGCTTACAGCGAAACCCCTTTCTGAAGCAGAAACGAATACAATAGAAAATGCCCATGTCAAAGAAGCATTGTTACAAGACGTCATGCAGGGTGAGCGCGTCAATCCAGGTTCTGTTATTTTAAAAGGCGTTGAAAAGATTAAGGAACAAGGACGATGGGCAACACACGGTGATTTGAAAGAAATTGCAGTGCAACTGAATAAAAATCTCTACGTAGATGGGCAACTAAACGGAGACCCTGATCCTCGTTTAAGTACTATAGTCTTAAATAACGAGGATAATGCGCATTGGACAACCCAAATCGAGCAATTACCTCCTAAACGTCAAGAATTAAAGAAAGAGGAAGCTCCCTCAGCAGCAAAAGAAGAGCAAGTGATTCCTGCATCCGTTAAAAAACCGATTAATGCAGAAAAAGTAACCGGTTATCAGCAACATGTGAATGATTTGATTCATGCTGTATCAACCCAAGGCTTGTTTTCTCAAGTTAAAAATAAGATTAATATTGAGGATATTGACGAAGCCAACGCATTAGAAGGCGAATCAGATGAAGATTTTGCGAAACGCTTGCAAGAAGCGGAGTACAGACGTGCTTTTAAATAAAACCAAAGATTGAAAAATGAACGTATTCGGGGAAAAACCGCTCTTTGCTTTTTAAACTAATTCACAGCGTCTGCGTGGTCAATTGACTGTCCCTTAACTCTTTATAATGCTATAAAAATCTCAAGGAGTCTTAATTAAGGTACTTTCTGATGAGCACCATTCATCGCTTTATCGAAGCCCAACGAGGCCAAAATTCATCTGCCTCATTCCAACAAGCTTATGATGAACTCAAAGCAGGCGGCAAACAAGGCCATTGGATATGGTATATCTTCCCTCAGCTCAAACAACTTGGATTCAGTTCAACAGCCCAATATTTCGGGATTGTTGATTTCAATGAAGCCTGTGCCTATTTACAAAACGGGGAACTTTTTCAAAATTATCTCACAATTACCCGATTAGTAGAGCAACAACTAAAAAGCAAGATTGCTGTTTTGACCCTTATGAATGGAGAAATTGATACTCAGAAGCTTGTCTCAAGCCTCACCTTATTTCGGGCTGCCGCTGCATTTCTTTTGCATCAAGGAGATACCTCTCAAAATTTTGCCGCACTGGTACAGTGCAGTGATCAGATTCTTGCCGAGACTTCGAAACAAGGTTATTTACCCTGTACGCGAACCCTTGATTTTTTGGCTTCAAAAAAATGAATCATTAAATGTTTTCTCTTTTTCAAAGCAGTGTATGATTGCTACCAAGTCAATAACATAACATCGGAACAATGTAATGAGAAAGCTTGTCTGTGTATTTTTTTTCTGCTTCTATCAAACGGCAAATGCAGATAACCTCACTGCAGTAGAAAAACATATCGCTCAGTACATTACTACCAACTCCCAAAAGCAACTTTCATTATTGGAACAATTAGTGAATAGAAACAGTGGGACTACCCACATTGAGGGGGTTCAGCGCGTAGGAAACATGGTACGTAAACAACTCGATCAACTTGGATTTAAGACGTATTGGGTTAATGAGCCACCTGCACTGCATCGCGCGGGCTCTTTGGTTGCTGAACACCCTGGAAATACAGGTAAAAAACTGCTTTTAATCGGACATCTTGATACGGTGTTTCCTGAAAATAGCCCGTTTCAACATTTTAAACAGAAAGGAGATGTTGCAACTGGACCAGGAGTTATTGATGACAAAGGTGGAGTAGTTGTCATCCTCTATGCCTTAAAAGCCCTGCAAGAAGCAAAAGCGCTCAAGAATGCAAATATCACGGTAATCTTAACCGGTGATGAAGAAGACTCCGGAAAACCCATCTCGATTTCTAGAAAACCTTTAATCGACGCTGCCAAAAAGTCCGATATTGCCCTAGATTTTGAATGGGCAATTACCCCAGATACTGCGACCGTTGCACGTAGAGGAATAACACACTGGACATTGGAAGCTCATGGCAATGAAGCACACTCGTCAGAAATTTTTCAAAAAAAAGCAGGTTATGGTGCTGTTTTTGAGTTAGCACGAATCTTAAATACGATGCGTACCCAGCTCAGTAGGGAACGCTTTTTATCATTCAGCCCCTGCCTTGTTTTGGGGGGCACCACCATGAACAATAAAAATAATGTGCAGGGGGACGCCTTTGGCAAAGGAAACGTGATCGCAAAAATTGCTTTAGCAAATGGCGACTTACGCTTTATCACTGAAGATCAAAAGAACGATGTAGAGAAAAGAATAACCGATATTGTTGCCGATCATCTGCCTGGAACTTCAGCCTCCATTAAGTTTCAAGATGGGATTCCCAGTATGCCGCCTACTGCTGCTAACGAAGCCTTATTAAGACAATACAGCCAAGTGAGTGAAGACTTAGGACAAGGGATGATACTTCCTCTTGATCCAGGAACACGAGGTGCAGGTGATATTTCACACATTGCATCCCTGGTGGATGGGGCATTAGCAGGTTTAGGTCCTGTAGGTACCGGAGCACATTCTGCCGAAGAAAGTCTAAACATCCCTTCTCTTACCACACAAACTCAACGCGCGGCTTTATTGCTTTATCGGTTAAGCAATAAATTAAAATGACGTCATCTTGTGAAGCCCTAAAATGATTCCTCATGATATATACTTATAAAAATAACACTCCCTCTTGGAGTAATTCATGAAATCAAAGATAGAAGAAGAAAAAGAGGCTGCAAAACAACGGTACCAAGAACTGTTAGAGGCATTGGCAGTGACGAATAGAGCACACCAAAACGTGTTATTTGAAATTCGACCTAATCAGACTTTTTTTGAGGAAATGTATGATAAGGGTAAGGTGACTCCGCTCCATGTTGACTTTGTATCTAAAAATTCCGGCGCCAAATTTACTATAGAGAATAAATTTTATCCGAACAGCTGGGTCATTAAAATACCAGATAATGCGACCAAGGAAGAAAAAGAATGCATTAGGGATATAACTCTTGAAGTCATTGCTCATCCTAAAAATGCGGCGCCAGGTTATCAACCTAAAATGGTAGCGTTTTTTCCTGATAATACTCCAGAGGAAGAAATTGTTGATTTTGTTAAAGCAGCTAAAGACAAAGGAATAGAAGTTAATCTATTTATTGGAAAAAAGGAAGAAATTGACAAAATCCAAGAGGTTCATGAAACAAAGACAAAAGAGATTATTGCATCAGGAAATTTGGATAGACTTCCAGGGTGGGATGGTTTTGTAAAATCCGTTCAGCGAAGTGAGGGAGGAAGAAAAGGTGAAGAATTTCTCAGCAAGTTTAACTCGGAACATACGAGCTCCTTAACTCATAATTAAAATTTATTATTTTTATTCCTAATTTTAGCAATGGTTCCTGACAGAAACGTTATAATATTATTATGAGGCTCCCTTTAATTGAGCAATGGCTCTCGCCCAAAGGCAAACAAGCGATTTCATTCGTTTCAAGTTATTGCTATTAAAATCAAGGGATTTTATTCAATATTCACGAACATAAGTTTTATGGATTGGCCCAATTTGATTTCTTCTATTGATTGCAGTTCTTACTTAAAGTTGCCTTCTAATTTTTATGAGGTGATCGCTCCAACTCCGATTGGACATCCTTATTTTGTCAAATACAACCATGAATTAGCTGCATATCTTTGTGCTCCTGATGCCTCTTCTGCTGATGAACAGGAGCTCTTGTCTTTTTATGCCGGAAATTCAGTCCCCTCGAACCTTAAAAGTATTGCCTTAGCCTATGCAGGCCATCAATTTGGGTACTATGTCCCTCTTTTAGGAGATGGTCGCGCGGTATTGCTTGGCGAAATACGCAGTCATGATGGAAAGCGATGGGACATTCAGCTTAAAGGTTCTGGAAAAACCATGTTTTCACGAATGGGTGATGGCCGGGCACCGCTTTCTGCAGTATTAAGAGAATATCTAATCAGCGAGGCAATGTATGGATTAAACATTCCTACCACCCGTTGCTTGGCAGCGCTTGCAAGCAAAGAAAAAATTTATCGCCAAAACGGTCTTGTCCCTTTAGGTGTATTAACACGTGTAGCCTCAAGTAGTTTACGAGTTGGTTCTTTTGAATATGCTGCAGCTCAAAAAGACAGCCACTTGCTGAAAATGCTGGCCGATTATGCCATTGAAAGACACTATCCTGAGATTTTATCCTGTGAGAGTCCTTATCTCGAATTATTTAAAAAAGTTGTAGATCGCCAAGCACATCTTATTGCTGAATGGATGGGGGTAGGCTTTATTCATGGCGTTATGAATACGGATAATATGACGATTTCCGGCGAAACAATTGATTATGGACCTTGTGCATTTATGGATGAATTTGACTTTGGAACCGTATTTAGCTCCATTGATGTTCATGGTCGTTATGCATTTGGAAATCAAGCCACCATAGCAAAATGGAATTTAGCTCAGTTTGGTAAAACCTTATTGCCTTTATTTGAAGCAGATAAAGCACCCCAACAAGTGCAAGAAGTTCTCGATTCGTTTAATACGCTTTTTTCTCAATATTGGAATAAAAAAATAAGCGAAAAACTGGGTTTGTCCGATGACAATCCAAATCGCGCCGAACTGATTAAAAATTTCTTTGGATTATTACAAGAATATAAACCGGATTTTACCAATACCTTTCGTCTCCTCAATCAAGCAACTGATAGTGAAAGCCATCAGAACGAGTTAATCAAAGCTTTAGGAAATCAGCCTCATAGCATGCAGTGGGTCTCTGACTGGTTAAATTGTATTAAACAGCAACCTATTGATGTGGCGACAATAAAAGCAAAGATGCACCAGGTAAACCCAGCATATATCCCAAGAAATCATTTAGTCGAAAATGCAATTAATGCGTTTATTGAAAACAATGACCGTTCTTTAATTGATGCTCTTTTAGCCGTATTGAAAAATCCATTTCAACAACAAGAAAATACCGAAAACCTACAGTGTTTGCCTTCCCCAAATGAACGAGTATATCAAACGTTTTGTGGAACTTAAGAACATGCCTGTTGGCAAGAAACCCCCAACATCACTGCCATTAATCCACTCCCCACGTAGGGAAGAAGGTGCCCGTAGAGGCGGATGAGGGTATTGATCGCGGCGAATGAATCCTCGCCCCTCCCCATCCACAAGTGAGCTTAGTTGAAAAATTATATGTCATTTCTGCGGTGGCAGAAATCCATCCATCAATTGGGCACAATGCCACCAAGCCAAACTCCAAATTTCTCAGATGTTTAAAAAAGTTACTCAATTACTTTTTGATACAGAACTTCTTTTAATAATGCCCCGCCCTCATAAAACTCTTCTAATTTGGTTGTGCTTGTGGCTTCAAAACCTAAAGCATCATAAAATTTACGTGCTTGAATATTGTCTTCAAATACCCACAAAAGTATCTTTTTATATCCTTGATGCGCAAGCTGAGAAATGGCAGCCATACATAGTTTTGTCCCCAAACCTATTCGCCAATAGTCTGGATGTAAATAAATCGCACTGATTTCACCCATTGAGTTGTCTGCCCTAAAATCGCGAAATGGACAAATGCTCGCAAAGCCAATGAGTTGACTATTTACTTCCATCACTAAGACTTTAACATCCTGTTTTATCAAATCATGCCATTGTTGCGTACGCTCTTTTAACGACAAGTTTTGTAATATAATTTCCGGAATGAAATCTCGATACATTTTTTGCCAGGAGCAGATATGAATCTGTGCTATCGCTTCAGCATCCTCTAATGTAGCGGTTCTAATATTAGGCGTTGAATAATTCTTAATCATAATAAAAGCTCTTAAAGACGTAATTAATTTCTAACAGTCAATAATTATTCACGTTTTTTAAATTCACTATTTAACTAATCAATTGGTGATATGCTATGTTAGAATAGAAAAATTGTCACTAAAAAGGATTTATCCATGAAGAAAAACAAACAAAAAGAACAAGTGATCATGGGTGCTTTGGCCTTATTTATTGCGTCAATCGCTACTGCAGATACTGTCACGAGTGATGTTTCTACCACAGATGGAACTGCAATAGGAACCGTTGTTTTTGAAGACAGCAAATACGGTCTGCTGATTAAACCTCAATTGACTGGACTTCCAGTTGGCATTCATGGTTTCCATATTCATCAACATCCTGACTGTGGGGATCATGCTAAAAATGCTGGGGCTCATTTAGACCCTGCGAACACCAATAAACATCTTGGTCCCTATGGCGACGGACATTTAGGTGATTTGCCTGTGTTAATTGTTGATAATAATGGAACCGCCAATACGCCCGCTTTGGCGCCCCGTTTAAAAACTAAAGACCTTAAGGGGCACGCCATTATGGTCCATGCTGGTGGGGATAACTATAGTGATAATCCTCCCTTGGGTGGCGGTGGCGATCGTATTGCTTGTGGAAAAATCCCTGCGTAAGGAATTAAGCGAAGCTTAGATAAGCTCATATCATTCCCGCCCGCGCGGGAATGATCCAATAAATATTGAGTCTTATATCCTATAAAAGACCGATAAATGACTCAAAAAAGATAATATTCAGTCCTTGCGTCATCCACATGATTCCCATCTCCTCTAAAACCAACTAATTTTTAAAACAAAGTGTTTTCTTTTTTTTTATTACTTGGCATCATACGTCCCTCAAAAATAATAAAGAGGGATCAAGTATCATGGCTGGTTTTTTTTCAAAGTGGGATAACTATTCTAGTCTAAGAAATAAATATGCTGAATTAATTCCTATTCCAAATCCATCCTATTTTAAACCGATTCATCGTATTGATGAATTTACTAACCTACTTGTTCGCCCAATCCATAGTCCTCTGTGGTTAGGAGTGAACGCCTTATTGTTCTTTTTGAAAAGTTTTATTTACTTGGCAGCGACTATGCTCTTGGTTGTACCTGCTTTGTTATTGGCAATTTTTGCTCCGAGAGAGAACATGAGCGCCAATACCTGTTCTTCATTTAAATCGTGTGTAGCACAAACATTTGTTGATGCAGCGATGGGGATTATCGCAACCTGTGCAGCGATTGCTTCTATTATTTTTAATCCTATCTATCTTCTTACCCGATGTCTAGGTACCGTTGTTGAACATCTCAATGATGTGACCGAAGGATGTTGCAATTTACAGATCGCCCGATTTTGATTTCTTGTAGGCTGAGATAGGGGTGAAATTCTTCAGTTGCGATCAAACACCCTCATCCGCCCTGGCGGGCACCTTCTCCCTACGGGGAGAAGGGACTCATCCTAGCCCTCTCTTTCATTTTAAGAGGATTGGCTGTATCTCCCAATTAATTCAGTCTGCTCTATAATATGATTTTGCATGGCCGTTTCTATCTCTTTTTTCGTCGCATGCTCACCTAAATTTAAAAAGGTATCTAAGGCATAGAGCTTGAAAAAATAACGATGAGTACCGCTTGGTGGACAAGGCCCACCATAGCCTGTTTTTCCCCAACTATTTCGTGCACTAATTGTTTGAGATGGAGCACCAGTTCCTGTTTTAAGCTCATGACAGTCAGCAGGTAGATTAAATAAGATCCAGTGCACCCACAATCCCATAGGCGCATCAGGATCATCCATAATCAAAACAAACGATTGGGTATTCTTTGGTGCATCACGCCACACTAATGGAGGTGAATGATTGATGCCATTACAGGTATATTCTTGAGGAATAAAGGCGTTATGGGTAAATGCAGGACTCTCAAGTTTCATAGCACACTCCTTGTGCGAAAGCTTTATTTGCAATTTAGACTAATTTTGCTCAAAAATACAGGAAGGTAATTTGGCCCTCCTGGATTAAAACTTTAATTTCCCAATCACAATCTGCCAAAGCATGACAAAATCGCCCATTAAACTATATAGAGGATAATGAAATGTTGCCGGTTTATTTTTTTCATAGACATAATGTCCAATCCAAGCAAATCCGTAGCCTGTCACCAACATCAGAATAAGCCATAGCCAATACCAGGAAATAAGAAAAAAAAGGAAACACAAGCAGGCCAAAGAGGTTCCAATAACATGCAAACGCCGGCACATCATTGTTTTATGTTCATTGAGATAGAAAGGATAAAACTCATTAAAATTCACAAATTTCTTTTCGTTCATCACCGCATATCAAATAGCCCTAATTTTTTAAAGTATAGTTTAAAATCTCATTCCGATGTTATGATTAAATAAAAATGTTTTTTTATTCATCAACGTGGCGCATTGCAAATAATGAACGAAATGAAACCTGAGCAATTAAAAAATTTAATTAACGAAGCAACTCACAGTATTGAATCATCCCAAAATCTTCTCCAGGAACTACTGAATTATCCCACAGAAGAAGACTCTTCAATGGAAGATACCATTTGCTCAATCCAATTAGTTCTCCAATATCGTTTAAACAGTCAGGATGCTCTTGCTATTCTGTTAAGCATTGATCAAAACGTGCTTTTTCTCCTAGGCATTCAACCTCGACATTCCCCTAAAATGAACCTTGATCGCCTTGCCTATGCTTTGGGGAATGAAGATTTGAAGCAACTACTCCATGCGCTTTCTCTACTCGTTAATTCCTTATTAAAGATCGCAAACCGATATCAAAAAAATCATTTAAGTTTTGAATTAAGTCATCAAAGAAAACCCAGCCGACAGAATATGCTGATTAAAGGGATGCAAAAACTAATTTCACAACAAAATCATTTTTTAAATTTGATAAAAAAACTTGAAGAAAACGTCACTCTGCTTTTAGAGTATCAGTCCGTTGGACCACTATTTGATCATATAGCTGCACTTAGAGGACCAATTTCACAATATTACCAGGCCCTATTGAATGGTCTTGATGAAACCAAACAACTGTACGAAAAAATCAATAAGCCGGAATTGCTGGAGCACAAAGTAGAACTTCTTTTAAAACAAGCTGAAGAAGTACTCAACATCATGCCTTCCCTATACAAACCTCGCCCTTCGTACAGCCCGCAACCAAGCAAGCTGTCTGCTGAACAACTGGAACAACGTGCAACTGCAAAACGTTTGCGCCCTTTTTTCTAAGAATTTAACCGTTCAGACAATAGTGCCAACTTAAGGCATGTAGCCTGGATTAGACGAAGTCGTGATCCGGGATTAGGGGCATCCCGTATTACGCTGCGCTAATACGGGCTACATATAAAAGCTTAAGTTAACGCATTGACTGTTCAGTGAATTGGACATGAACGCTTATAAATAACAACCCACCCCATCATAACCAATCACATGGCATGACTTGTAAGCACTTTGCTCCAATCGATAACTTACAGAACCATAATAAGCAATAATGTTTCCATTTTTATCTTGTTCTATATGAGGCTTTTGGAAACTCTCGGCAATATCACAATTCGTATGATTTTGGATCCAAACCCCATCTCCTGAAACAATGCGCACCTTGCCAGGAGTTAAAGCGTTCTTCCCACAACCCTTCATTGCTAAATGCTCTGCTTTAGGGGCAGAAAAGATAAGATCATAACCTGCCGCAGCTGCTTTAACTGCGTTTTCAGCATCTAGAATGCCATGTCCGCAAGGCTTTTTACCGACACACGATTTATTGGGGTCAGTACTCACACCAAAATCATGGGTTGTGGTGTACAGGAGTTGTTCCACTTGTTCTGGGCTCAATCCTTTTTCACTCGCAGCTAAAATCAATCCAGCAACACCCGCAACATGTGGCGTAGCCATACTTGTTCCTTGATAAAAATCAAACCCTGATCCATTATAACCCCCACCTGGGTTCACAGTAGATAAAATCCCTCCCCAAATACCATAACGCTTGTCTCCGCCTGGAGCAGCTAAGGTAACACTTGGCCCATAGTTGGAAAAATAGGATCTAAGGCCTTCAGGGCCAGTAGACGCGACTTTAATGGTTCCATTACAAATTGCTGGCGCATTAAAATGCTCCCAGACGTTGTCATTTCCAGCCGCAACGGCCAATACCGCGCCTTTCTTGCGTGCAAAAAAGACTGCTTCTTGTAGGGCTTGGTCACAATAATCAATTTCGTCTTTAGGGCCCCTATCCACCCCAAAGCTCATATTCAATATTTTTGCTGGATGAATGTTAGTCGGAACGCCTGGAACCTCGCCACCCACAGCCCAATATATCGCGTTAATCACTGAACTTTCATAAAACATGCCATTAGCAGCAGGGATTTTTAAAGGAAGAATTTTTAAATCCTCGCCCATACCGCTCATGACACTCCCATAACCTGCAATGGTTCCTGCAACATGAGTACCATGATAAGAGCGGGTTTCATCGATCAAGTTATTATTATTTCCTGCAAAATTCCAACCCCATAAATTACCTACACTGTCCTTGACCAAGTTGTTGATTAGACTATCATTTAAAGCAATTCCCGTATCAAGGACGGCAACCACAATTGGCTTTTTAGAAAGCCCTGTAGTATAGGCCCAGGCACCATCTCTAAATCCAGGTTTCGATTCCAACATAATTCCGGCTGGACGAGTAAACTCATCCCATTGGCTTTCATGAGATAATAAATCCCCTGGACCTAGAATTTCAGGATCAGGAACCGGTTTAAAGTAACTGACTCTGTCTTTAACCGCATATAAAACTTGAGGGTTTTTACGCAAACGCTCCAAAATCGAAGAAGTTTCATCTTCATCATTTGCTTTAGCTGAGGGACTGTTTGTGGTGTCTAAAATTAATAAAAAAGCACCATTCGCCATAGGATTAACTTCTTTGACAGGCAGTTGGGTTACTTGTTTTATCTGTGACTTTAAAGAGGAAACGCTGGTTATTTGTTCTTTATATTTGATAATTACTCGAACTGCATTTTGCTCCGGTGCAGCGAAAACGCCATGAGCTATTGATAAAAGACCTAGACCTAAAATCCCTGATTTAAACATACAAAAATCTCCTTATAATATACATCGCAATTCAGTATGCTATAAGACACAGGGCAAAACAAGGGCAAACTTGTCCAAAAATGTTACTCTCCTATGCCTAATCTATGTAAATAAAAACTGCATTGAAATTCCTGGGACGCTCGATATACTGTATCTATCTCTTTGTTTTTATTAAACCATGTCATGGACTTGCGATCGCTTTTTTTTCAATCAGCCACACGCTTGATACGAAAGTTACAATCATGGTTTGGCCTAATCACTCTTGGTTCGCGGGCTATTATTTTAAATCCTGATCATCAGATCCTTTTAGTAAAACACACTTATCAGCCGCATTGGCATTTACCTGGCGGTGGCGTCAAAAGAGGCGAGTCGGCTCAAGAAGCCCTGATACGTGAATTAAAAGAAGAAGTTGGTATAATTCCTACTGAGGCACCGCAATTATTTGGTATTTATTTCCATACGTACATGGGAGTCAACGACTATCCGGTCATCTTTATCGTTAAAAGCTTTACCGCTGTAAACGCCTATTCTCACGAAATTGAACAGATGGCTTGGTATGATTACGACCAGTTGCCTGAGAGGGTAAGCCCAGGAACGAAACGTAGGCTTGATGAATATTTTGCACAAAGCGCACGCTCCGATAGGTGGTGACTTATTTTATCTGGAGTAGGTTGGGCCTTGGCCCAACAAATCAATGCGGTGATGTTGGGCTAAACCCTCAACTAATATCGATATTGCTCAGGTTTATAAGGACCATTAATCGCCACACCTAGATAGTCTGCTTGTTCCTTGGTGAGTTGAGTCAATTTTGCTCCGATTCTTCCTAAATGCAAACGGGCTACTTTCTCATCTAATAATTTGGGAAGAACATAGACATCTCGGCCATATTGAGCCGCATTTTTAAATAATTCGATTTGAGCCAAAATTTGGTTGGAAAAAGAGGCCGACATCACGAAGCTTGGATGACCTGTAGCACATCCTAAATTAACCAAGCGTCCCTCAGCCAGAAGAATTAAACGCTTACCGTCTGGAAATATTATATGATCAACCTGTGGCTTAATATTTTCCCATTGGTATTTCTTTAAACTCTGAACATCAATTTCGGAATCAAAATGACCAATGTTACATAAAATAGCCTGATTACGCATACGCTGCATGTGCTCATGAGTCACTACATGGTAATTACCGGTAGCAGTAACCACGATATCTACCTGCTCGGCAACATCATCCAGAGTCACAACACGATATCCCTCCATTGCCGCTTGCAACGCACAAATAGGATCAATTTCGGCGATTAAAACAATCGCACCCTGGCCACGCAATGCCTGCGCACAGCCCTTACCTACGTCTCCATAACCTAAAATTAGAGCTACTTTGCCAGCAATCATCACATCAGTAGCTCGTTTTATTCCATCCAATAAAGACTCACGACAACCGTACATGTTATCAAACTTGGATTTAGTAACTGAATCATTCACATTAATCGCAGGAATTTGTAAGGTACCGTTTCTGGCCATTTCATACAATCGGGCGACACCAGTGGTTGTTTCTTCAGAAACTCCTTTAATTCCTGATAATAACTCCGGAAATTTTTGATGTACGATTTGGGTCAAATCACCCCCATCATCCAGCAATAAATTAGGAGTCCAATGATTCGGCCCGGAAAGCGTTTGCTCAACACACCACCAATACTCTTCCTCAGTTTCACCTTTCCAAGCAAAGACAGGGATACCCTTGGCTGCTATGGCTGCGGCAGCATGATCCTGAGTAGAAAATATATTACAAGACGACCAACGAACCTCAGCACCTAAAGCAATTAATGTTTCGATCAATACGGCTGTTTGAATCGTCATATGCAAACAACCTGCTATACGGGCGCCTTTTAAAGGCATTTTTGCAGCAAATTCTTCACGCAAAGCCATTAATCCGGGCATTTCAGTTTCAGCGATCGCTATTTCTTTGCGCCCCCAAGAAGCCAGAGACATATCTGCTACTTTATAATCGTTTACCATAGTGCTTCCTGCTCCTGCTATATTGGCTAATTCCATTAGAGTCTCCTTTATAGGGCTTTACGTAACTCCGTCACTTTATCCAATCGTTCCCATGGAAAATTCTCACGTCCATAATGGCCGTAAGTTGCTGTTTGTTTGTAGATTGGGCGAAGTAAATCGTGGTGTTCAATAATGCCTTGTGGCGTTAAATCAAAATGGGTATGTATTAATTCAATGATTTCACTATCTTTTAAACGGCCTGTACCAAAAGTTTCAACAAAAATAGAGGTCGGTTCAGCCACACCAATTGCATAAGAAATTTGTAACTCGCACTTATCGGCCAATCCTGCTGCAACGATGTTTTTTGCCACATGTCGTGCCGCATAAGCTGCAGATCGATCGACTTTAGAAGGATCCTTACCCGAAAAACATCCGCCTCCATGTCGCGCCATACCGCCATAGGTATCTACAATGATTTTGCGGCCAGTAAGTCCACAATCTCCCAAAGGACCACCTATAACAAAACGACCTGTTGGGTTGATGAAATAGCGGGTCTTATGAGTTAACCATTCGGCGGGTAACGTTGTTTTAATAATCTCCTCCCGTACCGCCTCGATTAAATCACTGTATCGAATTTCAGCCGCATGTTGCGTGGAAAATACTACCGTATCCACTTCAACAGGAATTCCCTTTTCATATTTTAAAGTTAATTGACATTTCGCATCAGGCCGTAACCAGGGTAATGCGCCTGATTTACGTAAATGAGCTTGTTTTTCCATCAAACGATGAGCGTAAGCAATAGGAGCAGGCATGTAGACATCCGTTTCACGACTGGCATAACCAAACATTAAACCTTGATCCCCAGCGCCAAGAATTCGTGTTTCTTGATTATCAACACCCTGGGCAATATCAGGAGATTGTTTCCCTATAGCAGAAAGTACGGCACAAGATTCCCAATCAAATCCCATTTGTGAGCTGTTATAACCTATGTCTTTGACTACTTGCCGCGTTACTGCTTCAACGTCCACCCACGCTTTGGTAGTAATTTCTCCACCAACTAATACCATTCCTGTTTTAACGAACACCTCACAAGCGACACGCGCAGCGGGATCTTGTTGTAAAATGGCATCTAGAATTGCATCAGAAATCTGATCCGCGATTTTGTCAGGATGCCCTTCAGAAACCGACTCTGAAGTAAAGACGTGACTGTCATTCATTAGTTAATCCTCTTTAAATTTTTATATATCCTATTTCATCAACTGTATAAATTCATTAAATATTATTTCTATATCATGGGGTCCAGGGCTAGCCTCAGGATGTCCTTGAAAGCCGAATGCTGGCTTTTCCTTATGTTTGATACCTTGCAGGGTATTATCAAATAACGAACGATGCGTAATGGCAAGGCAATCAGGCAAACTCTCTTCATCTACTGCAAATCCATGGTTTTGGCTGGTTATAAAAACACGTTTTTGCCCTTCAGTTTCAATGACAGGATGATTTGCTCCGTGATGGCCAAACTTCATTTTTTTGGTCACTCCGCCACAGGCTAAAGCCAAAATCTGAAAACCCAAGCAAATGCCAAATAAAGGAATATTACGAGCCAAAAATTCTTGGGTTGCCCGAATGGCATAGTCACAAGCTTGTGGATCTCCTGGGCCATTTGATAAAAATACCCCGTCAGGATTCATCGCTAAAACTTCTGCAGCAGAGGTTTTTGCTGGTACTAAAGTTAAATGACACCCTTTGTCATGCAAAATACGTAAAATATTGTGCTTTACTCCAAAATCATAAGCAACCACGTGGTATTGTTGCGGCTGAGAGCCTTTACCCCATTCGCCTTGTCCCTCATGCCAGCGCTCTATGGTTTTTCTAGAAACTTCTAAAGCCAAATCAACTCCCTGTAAACCAGCGAAGGAGCGTGCTTTTGCCAAAACCAGCTCGGGATTGGCTACATCGGTACTAATGCATGCACCGACCGCACCATGCTCTCGTAAGCGAAGAGTCAAATCGCGGGTATCGATGCCTGCAATGGCAACTACATTATTTTTTTTGAGCCAATCAGGAAGAGATAATTCTGCACGATAATTACTATGGATTATAGACGAATTACGAATCACCAAGCCCGCAGCCCAAATTTTATTAGATTCCATATCTTCATGAGTACATCCTGTATTGCCTACATGGGCTGTAGTCAAGGTAATGATTTGGCGTGCATAGGAAGGATCCGTAAGCATCTCCTGATAACCGGTTAGAGACGTATTAAAAACCAACTCTCCGACAGAATCGCCTGTTGCTCCTACCGAAATTCCTTCGTAAATGGTGCCATCGGCTAACACTAAAATTGCTGGTTGGTTCATCATGCTCTACTCTGTTAGTTATTCAAAGTGTCTTTTGAGCGGCCTTGGCGAATCCGTAGCTTAGGTAATCGAAGCGCAACTACTGTTATCCCTCATTGCATGTGCCATGAGGTCTAAAAGATTCCGATTTCGTTTCGCTTCAACCTGGACCACAATCAATAACGATTAAAAATCCCGCAGCCAGAAAGCTCAAAAAATACACATTTAGACAAATGTGTGCAATTGTAACTTACTTGCTTCAAAATTTCATGTCTTCAAAGAATTTTTTCACACCTGCGAACCAAGAATTAGAGCGTGGCGAGTGTTTTCCTTTAGCATTTTCCAGTGATTCTTGAAATTTGGTTAATAAATCTTTCTGCTCGCGTGATAAATTCACTGGGGTTTCCACAACTACCTTACATAATAAATCGCCTTGACCGTGCCCGCGTACGGATTTCATCCCCTTTCCTCTTAAACGAAACACTTTACCGGTTTGTGTTTCTTCAGGAATCTTTAAAGTAACGCGTCCTTCAAGGGTTGGTACTTCTATAGAGCCACCCATGGCAGCGATAATGAAACTTATGGGTACTTCGCAATGCAAATCATTTTCATGACGGTCGAATATAGTGTGTTTTTTTACGCTGACTTGTACATACAGATCGCCTGGTCCTCCCCCATGCATACCGGCTTCGCCCTCTCCGCTTAAACGAACGCGGTCGCCATTATCTACCCCGGCGGGAATTTTAACTGTCAGTTTTTTGCTTTCACGGATTCGCCCCTGACCATGACAATCGGAGCAAGGATCAGAAATAATAGTTCCTTCACCATGACAGCTAGGACAGGTTTGCTGAATGGAGAAAAAGCCTTGCTGAATTCTGACTTGTCCCATACCATTACAGGTTTCACAGGTCTTTGGCTGAGTTCCTTTTTTAGCACCACTTCCACTGCACGTAGCACAAGTACCATGTCGAGGAACAGTAATTTGTACTTCTTTACCCAGCGCAGCCTCTTCAAGGGTTAATTGGACGTTGAATTGTAAATCAGCGCCGCGTTGGCCACGAGATTGCCGTCCGCCACTGCGTCCACCTGAAAAGATATTTTCAAAAATATCCTCAAAGACATCGCCAAAACCACCAAAACCGCCAAAACCGCCAGGACCACCTCTCATGGAAGGATCAACACCCGCATGACCGTATTGATCATAGGCTGCACGCTTTTGTGGATCAGAAAGAATGCTGTAAGCGTATTGGATTTCTTTAAACTTTTCTTCAGCAGCAGAATCGTCAGGATTACGATCTGGGTGATACTTCATTGCCAATCTACGATATGCCTTTTTAATTTCGGCATCACTTGCAGTTCGACTTACCTCTAAAAGTTCATAATAATCCCGCTGTTCCATAACTACTCACATATTAAAAATTAAAATGGACAATGTAGCGTGATACGCACAATGTCACCGCCTCAAGCTAAGAATCCCTTCTCCCACAGGGAGAAGGGAAATTCATTAACTTAATGGCAGTGACATTATGCGCACCCAGGCTACATTCCTAGACGATTAAGTCACCATATGACTGATTATTTCTTATCGTCTTTAACTTCCTCGAACTCAGCATCAACAACCCCTTCATCCGCTTTGGTTGATTCTTGAGCTGATGCGTGCTCTTGCTGCGCTTGACCTTGTCCTGCTTGACCTTCAGATGCTTTTTTAGCATAAACTCGTTCAGCCATTTTTGCAGAGGCATCGCTTAACACTTTTAATTTGTCTTCAATTTGTGCTTTATCGCTGCCTTGGGTTGCTTCTTTTAACTCAGCAATGGCTTTTTCTATACCTTGTTTCTCATCTTCAGCGAGCTCAGCAGCCAAGTCTTTCATGGATTTTTCACAGCTGTGAATCAAACTATCAGCCTGATTGCGTAGCTCTGCCATTTCCTTAAATTTCTTGTCCTCTTCAGCATGAGACTTAGCATCTTTAATCATGGCTTCTACTTCTTCATCACTCAAACCACTGGATGCTTTAATCACAATCGATTGTGCTTTGCCAGTCGCTTTATCTTTAGCAGAAACATTAAGAATACCATTCGCATCAATATCAAAAGTCACTTCAATTTGTGGTACACCACGTGGCGCTGGAGGAATATCGCCTAAGTCAAATCGACCTAAAGATTTATTCGCTGAGGCTTGCTCTCTTTCACCTTGCAATACATGTACAGTCACTGCTGTTTGATTATCATCAGCAGTAGAAAATACTTGATTGGCTTTAGTAGGAATTGTGGTATTTTTCTCGATGAGCTTTGTCATCACCCCACCCATAGTTTCGATACCTAAAGATAAAGGAGTGACGTCAAGTAGCAGAATATCTTTCACTTCTCCAGATAAAACTGCGGCTTGAATCGCAGCACCCACAGCAACTGCTTCATCAGGGTTAACGTCTTTGCGTGGTTCTTTACCAAAAAATTCTTCTACTGTTTTTTGTACCAAAGGCATACGGGTTTGACCGCCTACCAAAATCACTTCGTTAATTTGGGATACATTCAATCCAGCATCTTTCAATGCGATTTTACAAGGCTCAACAGTACGCTCAACCAATTTCTCAACCAAAGACTCCAACTTAGCGCGAGTCAATTTGATGTTTAAGTGTTTTGGTCCTGTAGCATCAGCCGTAATGTAAGGCAAGTTCACATCTGTTTGTTGTGCTGAAGACAGTTCAATTTTCGCTTTTTCAGCTGCATCTTTCAGACGTTGTAATGCCAATGGATCGTTATGCAAATCAATGCCAGTATCTTTTTTGAATTCAGAAGCCAGATAATCAATTAAAGCCAAGTCAAAGTCCTCACCTCCCAAGAAGGTATCACCATTGGTTGCGAGTACTTCAAATTGGTGTTCTCCATCAACTTCTGCAATTTCAATAATTGAAATATCAAAAGTACCACCACCGAGGTCATATACAGCAATGATTGAATCACCACGTTTTTTGTCCATACCGTAGGCAAGAGCTGCGGCAGTCGGTTCGTTAATAATACGTTTGACTTCAAGACCAGCAATCCGTCCTGCATCTTTGGTAGCCTGACGTTGGGAGTCATTGAAATAAGCAGGTACGGTAATTACCGCTTCTTTCACTTCTTCGCCGAGGTAATCTTCTGCAGTTTTTTTCATTTTACGCAATACTTCAGCTGAAATTTGTGGTGGCGCTTTGTCTTGGCTTTTCACACGAACCCAAGCATCACCATTATCCGCTTTAATGATTTTGTAAGGTACCATTTTGATATCTTTTTGCACTACAGCGTCTTCAAAACGACGACCGATCAATCGCTTAATTGCAAATAAAGTGTTATCAGGGTTGGTTACAGCTTGGCGTTTTGCAGATTGCCCAACCAATACCTCACCATCATCAGTATAAGCAACGATGGAAGGCGTGGTGCGGTGGCCTTCACTGTTTTCAATTACCTTAGGTTTATCACCTTCCATTACCGCAACACATGAGTTGGTGGTACCTAAGTCGATTCCTATAATTTTAGCCATTCTATTCATGCTCCAAATAAAGTAATTTCTAATGCGATGAATGTTATATGGGGCATAACCTGTCGATTTCAACCCATATAATTCACATTTTTATTTTTTTGCTACGACAACACGCGCCGGTCTAATCACTCGATCGCTCAATTTATATCCTTTTTGGAATACCGCGAGGACTGTATTGGGTTCAGCACCAGGGGCATCTTGCATCGACATCGCTTCGTGAAGCTGTGGATCAAAAGGCATACCTACAGGATCGATTTGTTGCACCTCAAATTTTTTCAATACATCCGTAAAAAGCTTTAAAGTTAATTCTAAACCTTCCCTCATCGATGAGTCTTCCGCTTTAACAGCCAATTGTAACGCTTGCTCTAGACTGTCAATTACAGGTAACAAATCCGAGATCAACTTTTCAACGCCATAGCGATGCGCATTAGCTACTTCACGCTCGGCACGGCGACGTACATTATCGAGCTCAGCTTGAGCACGCACTGCTTTTTCCCAATTTTCATGAGCCTGTTGTTCCGCAAGAGTCAGTTTTTCACTCAACTCGATATAGCTTGGATGGTCCAAAGAAGGTTCAGGATGTGCTGTTTCTTCGGTTAATTCCAAAGTATCCTCATGATCACTGTGTTCCGATTCTTTCGATTGATGTTCTTCATTTTGATGTTGTTCTTTAAATTGATGCCAATTTTTTTTGTCTTGTTTACTCATGCAAATTACTCCTCTCCACAGCCTAGCAACGTAAAAACCACAGATGGGGGCAACCAATAAGATTTCAAGCCCTTAATTATTTTTATTTTATTGTAGCCTGGTGAAGGCTAATCCATAACCCTGTTTTTTATGGTCATCCCGAAGGCAATCAGAGATGAGGAGCACTCCAGCAGCAGGGTCCAAGCTACCTACCTTAGAGAATAATCATTAGAATAATAAGCCGTTTGCTTGCAGTATGTGTTCATTTATTCCATACTTAGACTCAAAAAAGTTACATGGGTTTTTTATGCAAAAATGGTCGCCTAACTCTTGGCTCCAATATTCTTATTTACAAGCTGCAAATTACGCGGATGAAGAACAGTTAAATAAAATTGTAGAGCAACTGAGCCTTTTACCCCCACTTGTTACCAGCAGTGAAGTAAACAATTTGAAAAAAGAAATTGCACGTGCCGGGCGTGGAGAGGCGTTTATTCTTCAAGGTGGCGACTGTGCTGAATCATTTAATGATTGTCGATCAGAAATCATCAGCAATAAATTAAAAATCATCTTACAAATGAGTTTGATTCTATTGCATGGCTTGCGAAAACCTATCATTCGTGTGGGACGAATCGCAGGCCAATATGCAAAGCCTCGGTCTTCAGATTATGAAACAATTGAGGGTATTACTTTACCTAGCTATCGGGGTGATCTCGTGAACTCCCCGGAATTCACCCAAGAAGCACGTGAGCCTAACCCCAAATTATTGTTGCAAGCCTACAGCTGTTCGGCCATTACTTTAAACTTTATTCGCGGCCTACTCGACAGTGGTTTTGCCAGCCTCAATCATCCTCAACAATGGAATTTAGGCTTTGTGGAACATTCCAAACAAAAAGAAGAGTACCAAACGCTGGTTAAATCAATCGCTGATGCTTTAGATTTTTTGGATACCATTGATGGAATACAGTCCAGTAATTTATCCAAGGTGGACTTTTATACTTCTCATGAGGCTCTGCATTTGCACTATGAGCAAGCATTGACACGTCAGATGGAAGATGGTTTATGGTATAACCTCTCTACACACCTGCCCTGGATTGGGATGCGTACAGCACAGATCGATAGCGCCCATTTGGAATTTTTACGTGGTGTAGAGAACCCTATTGGGATCAAGGTTGGACCAGGAGCAACTCCAGAATGGTTGGAAGAAGTATTGCAAAGATCTAATCCCAAACGTGAAGAAGGACGTCTTTTGTTATTCACTCGTCTAGGAGCAAAGCACATAGATAGGTTACTGCCCCCTCTTATCGAAACGGTAAGGAAAACAGGAGTTCCAGTTACCTGGTCTTGTGATCCTATGCATGGCAATACAGAGACTACATTGGATGGCATTAAAACCCGTCACTTTGACAACATTCTTTTAGAGCTGAAACAAGCTCTGGAAATTCATCGCAATATGGGCAGTTATCTCGGTGGCGTTCATTTTGAGCTAACAGGGGATAACGTCACAGAGTGTATTGGTGGCGCTCGCGGGTTAGCCGCTGATGATCTAAAAAAGGCATATCATAGCCTTGTTGATCCCCGGTTAAACTATGAACAATCAATAGAAATGGCCATTCAATTGAGTCGACAATTTAGGAACGAATAGCGCTCTATGAGTCGTAGAACCTTTCGTTCCTACACATGACATCGTTCTTGTCGCTAATTATAATTTGGTCTAGCCCACTCATCTTCATCACAAGTAGTGCTTACCATAGTTCTATAAATATAAGAAGCATCAATTGTTTTCGTATAAAGATGCTCTTCAAATAAGTTCTCGGACGCACTTAGAATAAGATTCTTTAACAAATCTGCTTGTGATGTAACTGGATTTGATTTTAAAAAATTTGCTGTAAATTCCGGATAAAGAGTACAGAGCTCCGATAGGCTTTTATTAAAAGGGTTTTCACTACCACTGAATTGATTATAAAACACTAAATACGCTTCAGTATAAGCGCGTAAGGCACGCTTCTCTTCTTTCTTATCTACTTCCTGAGTGTATTTTTTTCTTAACAGTGACACTAATTGACAATAAAGTGAATCAAACGCGATTATTGCTTCCTGATTATCAGCAGATAGGTTGAGATAAAAAGGGTTTAGAAACTCTTTATTTTGAATCGTTATTTTCTTTATGCTACAAAACGGTACAGCTAAGGCGATATGCTCTTTTTCTTGTTCCATTCGAGCAGGTAAAGTGCGGTTATTTTCACGATAACTTGCATGGACATCAACGATATAATCAGAGAATAAAGTAGGGTCGATAGTAATAATGCTTTCCCTTCCCCACTTTGATGCAATCCGAACATCTTCTGACATACTCACCATATGAAAATCATTAGATAAGTTAGTTAATTTATGCAGTCTTATTTGCTCCATATCAATTACTTCAGGGAAACATTGACAAAAAACCCCGGTAATTAGGGTAGGCATGAGAAAAATTATTTCGGGAAGATGCTCATCACCTCGATATAATGTTTTGATTGCAGGAGAAGTTTTTTCAACATGTGAAAACGCCACACATGAAAAGGATTTCATCTTGTTATTAGGAAAAAATGCTGGATATTTACTTTGCATAAGCTGTTTAATGGCAGGATCATATTGCGCAATAATATAACACATTGATCACAATAATTAAATAATGTCAGCGCACAATACTCTTGGCAGATGGATGTGTTGGACAGCGAAGCTAAAGGGACTTCCGTATGTATCCCTGATGCATGGCACACTTCGTTTTAAGCCCATCATTTTTCTCTAGCATTATTTTTAATTCTCATCGAAAATCTTTCCACCATCCATCTCCTTGACATGTAACCATTTGGTTACATATAATATGAATATGGACAACGATCTTATTTTTAAAGCACTGGCAGATAAAAGTCGACGTACCTTGCTTGACGCATTATGTGCTCGCAATGGCCAAAACCTTAATGAGCTGTGCGAACATTTGAGCATGAGCCGGCAGGCAGTTATGAAACATCTTCATATTCTGGAAGATGCGAACTTGGTTGTTGTTCATTGGGAAGGCCGAGAAAAGTTGCACTATCTCAATCCAGTACCATTGCAAGAAACCTTTGGGCGCTGGATCGCAAAGTACGAACGTAATCGACTACTCGCTTTAGATAACTTGAAAAATATTTTAGAACACGACAAGTCATCATCGTCACCTAAAAAAAGGAAATGAAAATGAACATGAGCAAACCACAATTCGTTTATACAACTTATATTCAAACTACCGCTGAAAAACTCTGGGAAGCCTTAACGAAGGGCGAATTTACTAAAGAATACTGGGGTGGTTTTCGCATAGAAAGTGATTGGACTGTAGGATCATCTATGAGGTTTTATGCACCCGACGGCAGTTTGATCCATTCAGATAAGGTATTACGTGCAGATAAACCAAGGGTACTTTCATACAGTTGGAAGCCGTTAATGGAATCGATGCCTGACGAACCCGCATCCACTGTTATTTTTGAACTTGAACCCGAAGGTAATCTGGTGAAATTAACCGTCACACACAGCGGCTTCCCAGAACAGTCCGAGATATTACCCAAAATCAGTTACGGCTGGCCACTTGTTCTTAGCAGTCTTAAGAGCTTCTTAGAAACAGGCAGAGCGTTGGCTTATTCGTTCAAGTCTGATTGCAGCAATAAATAAAGTGACAAAGGCGCAATACCCAGGATCTTGCTTACTATAACTCTTGTACTGCCTGGGTCAGGCGAAGGAAAAAGCTAATTTAACCTCCCTCACCCAAGCCCTCTACCGAAATCGGGAGAGGGGATGATAGTAAATTTTATTTTTTTATCGACTCACCCCTCTGGCAAAAAGTGACTTTGTAAATTTTCTTTTTCTATCCCATTACCCCTCTGAGGAGAGGGTTAGGGTGAGGGGTATTGAGCCCTCTACTCAAATTCATCAGCTGTCGTAGCTCTTTCTCGGATAAGTTGATCATTCACTATACGGCCGACTACAACAGAACCACCTTCACCGACTGATTCCCAGGAATTCCGATGAATTAAACTCCCTCGAGTAACACATCGAGGTCAAGTGATGAACTTTTTCCAAGCTTTTTCCCATGCTCAGTGAGAAACGCTTCAGCAGCACGACGTCCTTCATCTCGCAACATGAGCAAAAAGTCCCATTCGGCATTGAGCTTGGACGAATAACTGAGTTCCAGCATCAGGTCACTGCTCACTCGGTGTATTCGCATGCCCGCCCATTTAGCCCCTTCGGAATTACCAGGGTGTGCCAATTGCCGTAACAAAGCAATCATGCGAAGCTCTTTAAGTAATACAGTGTTAAATGACACTTCATTCAGGCGGTTTAGGATATCTCGGGCGGACCGAGGAAAACCTGGTCGTGTTACGGGATTAATTTGTACTAAAATCGTATCTTGTGATTGACATTCTCGAACAAGCGGTGTAATTGTCGGATTTCCTGAATATCCTCCATCCCAGTAATACTCTCCATCGATCTCCACAGCCTTGAAAATGGTGGGTAAACATGCCGAGGCAAGAAGCACATCAGGGGTAATTTCGTTGTTGCGAAATACTCTGCCTCTACCGGTACTCACGTTGGTTGCGGTCACAAATAATTTGATTGAGCTTTGTGATAACCTTTTGAAATCAATGAGTTCTGCTAAAATATTGTGGAGTGGATTAACCCCAAATGGGTCGAGATCATATGGAGAAAACAATCGAGACAGTACATCCATGGTAATAAAAAAAGGAGAATGATCCAAAGACCATTGCCCTAGCATCATATCTAGAGGACTGCGTTGCAGGGGACTAAAGCGCGCGGCATCAGAAACATTCTTCCAGAACAATTCGAGCGCATCGCGTGCCCCTCGAGGACCATCTTTGATATATCCGTCAGCAAGAACCACCGCATTCATGGCTCCTGCAGATGTACCCGAAATACCATCAATTCCGAGCTTCCTTTCCTCTAATAAACGATCGAGTACGCCCCAGGTAAACGCACCATGAGCGCCACCGCCTTGTAATGCTAAATCAACAAGAATTTCATCAGCTATTTTTTGAGAGTGAGCCATAATGTAAGACATCCATTTCTTTGATTATATTATTGAAGAATCCATCTCTTCATAAGCAACAATTTATTGCCCTAAATGAAATTTCCCTTTCCCCCTTAGGGAGAAGGTGTTCCATGGGGCGGATGGGGGTTTTGATGATGGCTAAAGAACCCTATCCGATCCTGCCCTCTCCTACAAGCGGGAGAGAAATTTCTTCATTGGATTGTATCAAGTATTGCAATCCATCATCACATAATCCATTCGATCTAACCTAGACAAAGGCCCAAAAAATCCGGGTCAAAAAAGAGCTACCGCATCGCCATTAGTCCACCCCATGTTTCATTTATTATAGCCTGATTACCGCAAAAAGCAGGCTATAAACGATCTTAATTTTGGTGATAATAAGGACTCAATTCCTGAACTGCTTCGATCATAGCGGCAACATGTTCAGGAGGGACGTCAGGAGTAACCCCATGGCCTAGATTAAACACATGTCCTGAGCCCGCTCCGAAAGATGCTAAAACCTTTTTTACTTGCTCTCGAATACATTGCTTTGAGGTTAATAATACCGAAGGGTCAAGATTCCCTTGTAACGCAACGCGATCCCCAACTCTGCGTCGAGCTTCACCTAGATCACACGTCCAATCGAGTCCTAGTGCATCACATCGGGTAACAAGCATTTTTTCTAACCATTGCCCTCCCCCTTTAGTAAATACTATAACCGGGATTTCAGGGAAGTTGGTTTTAATTTGGTGTACAATTTTCTGCATATACTGGAGAGAAAAATTTTGATAATTCTCTGGAGTTAAAATCCCCCCCCAAGTATCAAAAAGCATGACTGAATTAACTCCCGCTTTGATTTGCTCCATCAGATAATCTGCAACTGATGCTGCCAATTTACTCAGTAAAATATGAGCAGCCTCACTTTCAGTGTAGATCAAAGGTAAAATGCGCTTAAACTCTCTCGTGCTTTTCCCTTCAACCATATAACATGCTAAAGTCCATGGACTGCCTGCAAAACCGATTAGCGGAAGCTCTTTAGGCATTTCTTTGCGGATCAAACGCACCGCATTCATCACGTAAGCCAAAGAATCAGGCTCCGGGATTCGTAAGTTGGCGATTGCTTGGGTATCTCGTATTGGATGTTGAAAACACGGTCCTTCGCCTTCGACGAAATATAAACCGAGCCCCATCGCATCAGGAATAGTCAAAATATCAGAAAATAAAATGGCTGCATCCAATGCGTAACGACGCAACGGCTGTAAGGTGACCTCACAAGCCAGTTCAGGATTCTTACAAAGACTTAAAAAATCACCAGCCTGTTCTCTGGTCTTGCGGTATTCAGGTAAATAACGCCCTGCTTGACGCATCATCCATACTGGAGTTCGCTCTACAGGTTGTCGTCTTAAAGCACGTAGGAACAAAGAGTGATCCAAATCATACATCATAGTATCCCAACAGAATCAAAAGGCCTTAATGCTATCATAAATATAGCCAGAATTGTTTCTGAATTTGACTCGGATAAGACTTGCACACATAATCGGTAGCTATTTATCAGTTAGAGTCTATGATGGGATTAATTAAAAATTCTTCGCAATCGATTGGAGCAGGATACCCCAAGAACACTGGCAGGTTAAAACACGTGGTGGGTAGTTCTGAAAAACTCCCCATAAGAGTTGCTCTTATAGGCGATTCTACAATAGACAATGGAAACTGGGTGAATAAAAATAAATCTTATGCAGATAAATCAGGTACAGTCACCCATCAAACTGCAGTTGCACTTTCTCTTACCTCAGATTCTTACGATATAGGAAATTTTGCCGTTGATGGCGCAACTACCGATGATTTATTGTCTTATTGTGCATTGGATAAAGTACTGCCCAGAGATGAAGATCATAACAGCTCTAAAGTACACCAACTGAACGCAGTGACGGAATGGAAACCCGATGTTGTGGTGATAAGCGTAGGAGGAAATAATTATCGAGAAGCCCTGGCAAACACCTTAATGCAGGAAATGAATTATCCTCAACTCCTTCTAAGAATTACTCCAGAGCATGCAAAACCAACCATTCACTCAGCGTTTGAACAAGTCAAAACAAACATATTAAAAGATTATAAAAAAATAATTGATGAATTAATTGAGAATAATCCACAAATGAACCGTATTGTTCTTTTGTCTCAATATTATCCTTCGATTACTCAATTAACTCCTTATTTTATTTATACTGGATTTTCGCATTTGGCACGTGCTGAAGGAAAAGGCCGCGCTCCTTTTACTGTAGTTGAAGAAACGATGAATGAACTCTATCGGCAAATCCTAGACTATGCAGCGACTAAAGATAAAGAGATTGTTTTTGTTGATACAACTTCTTCATTAAACCCTTTAGGCGGAAAGCATACCTTGCAGATTGAGCCAAATGAACAAGGTTCTGAGATCATGGGACGATTGATTGCCGGCGCGATTGAATATAAATTTCCAGAGCTTCTTATGGAACAGGATGAAAAATCCATCCCTAGAATTTATCTGAGTGCTGATGAACGACAGATTCAAACACAGGTTTTAAGTAAAAAAGAGATAGAAACTTTTAGTGTCAAAAGTATAGGACAATTCATCAGTGAAAACCGATATCGCCATTTAGGCTTATTATTTTCCCCAAAATCCAGTTTAGCTGTGCGTCTTGAAAGCGCTTATCACACGATTACAGGCAAGCAATTTGATGATGAATATACCGGCTTGCCAGCCTTTGGTTTATTGGATATAACTTTAGTGCCCATAATGGCTTCTTATTTATGGCGGGTTGCCGTAAATGAAAACGTTCATTTCTCCTTGAGAGTAATCGCAGGTAGCGTTGCTTCCCCAATTCTATTAGGGAAAACGGTTCTTGGTTTATCATCCATGCTCACACTTTCCCTGCCCATACTTGGATACGATAAAGCAGCGCACGTACTTGCAGACCCGAATACGGATCAAAACAAGGACTCAGAGACTAAGGGACTGCAGGTATAGCTAATTGGTTATCCCGAAATGCATCAGGGTACATTGTAGCCGGGATTAGCATAGCGTAATCCTGGATCTTTTATCGTCATTCTGATGACAGGGGGACATGTTTTTCCCGATTATGCTCGCTAATCCGGGCTACAATACATCCTGTTTTGTCGCTCTATACAGCATACTAATTATTTAGCTAAAATTACCCGTAAATAAACTTTTGGATTAGCAGGAATCACATTGGATACCTTAAATATCAAAGCCCTTAATGTAAGCACCAAAATTGGTGTTTATGCATGGGAACAACGTATTCTTCAACAATTATTAATTGATATCAGTATTGATACCGATTTCAGTGACTGTCAGGAAGATTTAAGTAAGACCGTAGACTACGAAGCACTTTGTAAGAATGTTACTCTTTATGTAGAATCAAAATCCTTTCAACTCATTGAAACAGTTGCCAATGAAGTTGCGGAGTTAATCAAAAAACAATTCAATGCTTCTCAAGTTACAGTGGGAGTCAGCAAACCTCATGCAATCAAAAATGCAGGAACCATTCAGGTCATTGTGCGGCGTTGAACACATATTGGGGAATTCTTCAAGTCTAGCCTGGGTTAGGCGAAGCCGTAACCCGGGTTTCAGATAAAAAATCATGCGCCCGGAACCTGTTTAAGGCTTCGCCCAACCCAGGCTAAAGATTTTTAGCCGCCTCGAGTAACCATACCGTTTAGACGTTCATTTCTAGCCAAATTCACCTGCGCTTGCTGTGCAAGGGCTCGATTAGAATAGGGTCCTACCACTACACGGAACCAATTCCCTTTTACAGGATGGCTTACAGGGATGATGTATGCGCCAAAACCCTTAAGAATCAGAGAGCCTTTCATTTGTTCTGCATCTTTACGTGCTTTAAAAGAAGCCACTTGCACTAAAAACCTTCCTTTCTCAGTTGAAGAAGCATTTGATTGCGGTGGTGCTTTTGCCGCATTCTGTCTCTCTGCTGGCGTTACTGAGGGTGTTGTGTTGGAAATACTACCTGATGCAGTTTTTGGGGTTGCTGTAGATACTGTCGCTGCCGCCGTTACGGTAGTGACAGGGGCATTTGTTGTCGTAGGCTGAGCCGAAGCTGTAGGGTTAGCATTGGGTTGTGAGCTAGGAACTTTTTCATTAGTGAGGAGTGTGTAAAACTCAAATTTTGGTTTAGGGGGAATTGCTGCGCGTTGTGCTTCTGGTTTGGATGCTTCTTTTTTCATTTCATGATGAGCCAAAACCTGAGTATTGACCCAATTGCTTAGCATTTCAAAATCAAAAAAAGAAGCGGTTAAATAACCTAATAAAAAGGTAAAAGTAATCACTAGAAGCTGGTGAGGCCCATTACCGCGCGACCGTGAAGAACGCCTATTACCATATTCTCTTGTCATCACATACTCTCAGGAGCTGATACGCCCAATAAGTCCAAACCATTCTTTAATACCTGACGCACTGCCTCGAGCAAACAAAGCCGGGCGCATCGTAATTGCTCATGCTCACACAAAAGTGGAACAGCATTATAATAACTATGCAAGCCATTGGCTACTTCACGTAAATAATAAGCTACTTGATGTGGCTCACAATGTACAGCTGCTAATTCGACAATCTCAGGATAACGGCCAATTAAAGAAATCAAATGAGTTTCATGTGACTGTTCTAACAAATCGATATGTTTTAGGCCCAGAGCCTTATCCCAAGATAAGCCTCGTTCCTTCAATTGTCGTAACACAGAGCATATTCTTGCGTGAGCATACTGAATATAATAAACCGGATTATCACTGGACTCTGACTTAGCTAAATCCAAATCGAAGTCCATATGTTGTTCTGACTTACGCGCCACATAAAAGAAACGCGCTGCGTCATTGCCTACCTCATGACGCAACTCTCTTAACGTGACAAAAGAACCACTGCGTGTGGACATTTGTACCCGCTCAGAGCCACGATATAAAATAGCAAATTGCACCAGCAATACATCCAGTGCACTCTCATCATGTCCTAAAGCTTTAACCACGGCACGTAAGCGAGTGATATACCCATGATGATCCGCACCAAAAATATCAATTACCCGATCATAACCTCTATCGTATTTATTCCAATGGTAAGCTACATCAGAGGCAAAATAAGTAGTGTGACCATTAGCACGCACCAGTACGCGATCTTTTTCATCGCCAAAATCAGTTGCTCTAAACCATAGAGCACCTTCTTTTTCAAAAGTATGACCACTGTCCTTAAGCGCC
Organism: Legionella sp. PATHC035; assembly: GCF_026191115.1. Taxonomy (NCBI): domain Bacteria; kingdom Pseudomonadati; phylum Pseudomonadota; class Gammaproteobacteria; order Legionellales; family Legionellaceae; genus Legionella; species Legionella sp. PATHC035. The sequence goes on from NZ_JAPHOT010000001.1 coordinate 998,775, forward strand.
TGAATCCCTTTTTGAATGGAACCATCTTCAAAAAGAGACTGTTCGGAAAACCAACTATTATAGTTCACGCCAAATTCGGCGAGATCATCTTTGATGTCATCAAGAACCGTATTTAATGCATGTTGATGAAACAGAGCAAAAACATCGGTACCTAATAATTGTTTTGCACGGACCACCAAAGCATCGATATAAACTTCTTTGTCTCCACCATGCGGTTCATCAAGGGGTAAACCTTCAATGACAGTAGCCCATGGATGCACATATTCCTTCCCGTGCTCGGATAAAAATTCCTGTGCAATTTCAGAAACGTAATCCCCTTTATACGCATTGGCAGGAATAACCACAGGTTCACTAGCAAGTTCCAGGTAGCGCAACCACACACTGGCAGCAAGAATGTTCATTTGCCGGCCAGCATCATTCACATAGTATTCTAAAGTAACATCATAACCGGCTGCCTTTAAAACATTTCCTAAAGTAGCGCCAAAAGCTGCTCCCCGTCCGTGCCCTACATGCAGGGGACCTGTTGGATTCGCAGAAACAAATTCAACCAATACTTTTTGATTTTGACCAATAGTGCTTCGTCCAAAATGCTCCCCTTTTTCCAATATTTCACCAATAATTTGAGAACGAGAGCTATTGCGTATGAAAAAATTAATAAACCCTGCCCCAGCAATTTCTACTTTTTCTACGGCAGAGTCAGCAGGTAAAGCCTGCACTAAAAGCTCGGCTATTTTGCGAGGTGCCTGGCGACATGGTTTTGCTAAAATTAAAGCCAAATTACTGGCAAAATCACCATGAGCAGAATCTTTTGTACGGTCAACCTTAAGCTCAATATCTAAATCAGCAGGTATTTCACCCGATTTTTGTAAGGACATTAAAGCCTGTTTTAAAAGCTGCTCTACAGTATGTTTCATGCTTCTCAGTTTTCCATCAAAAAATGATGCTATTATGCGCTTTTTTGCACCATATGAAAAGGTTTTATATCTCCTCATAGTGGTACAATGTGCTGTCGAGCTAAAAAGTAGCACATTGTTACTGTACAAACAAAATAGGACGCCATAATTATCGATGCGATTACTCGCAAGGATGATGCACAGAGTGTACTTTGGTGATTGAGAGACGGAGTGCGGGCGGACCTTTCAAGGTACCCATTTTTTGATGGAACCAAATCAAAAAGGTGGGTTTCAACCAGGATGAAGAAATTTCTAGATATTTATTGAGTCCTGCATCTGAGTTACACTTAAAACATTAGCTCTTTCAATATCAGTAATAGCGTGTTATTTAACCCATGTGAATCGCTAACCGGAATCGGACCAACGCTTGCCGCAAAACTTGCTAAATGCGGTATCCATGTTGTGCGTGATTTGCTGTTCCACCTCCCTTATCGGTATCAAGACAGAACTCGTGTAACACCCATTCAAGATTTAAGGCCCAATGATTGGAGTGTCATTGCAGGACGCGTGTGTAAAACAGAAATTAAACCCGGTAAACGGGCAATGCTGCATTGTTATGTCGAAGATAAAACAGGAATCATTAAGCTTCAGTTTTTCCATTTTAATAAAAGTCAAATCAATAACCTAAAGAACAGTACAACGATTCACGCCTTTGGTGAAGTCCGTGAGTTCAATAATACCCTGACCATGACCCACCCCGAATATCAATTACTTGATGATGAAGAAGAATGCCAGGTTAATGAAACGCTGACTCCAATTTATCCGAGCACACAAGGGTTAACCCAAACTCGATTAAGACAACTGGTGAATATCGCTTTAAAACGTTGTGAACAAGAGCTTCAGCAATTGGAATGGATGAGTGACGAACAATTGCGGACTTATCGTTTTATCCCGGTGGGCGAGTCAATTCAGTTACTGCATAATCCCCCCCCAGATATCTCCATAGAAGCCCTTGAACAAGGGCAACATCCCGCACTGAAACGATTAGTTTTCGATGAGTTGCTTGCACAACGCCTTAGCATGCAGTTTGCAAGGAAATCACGAAATGCACTCCGTGCAGTCGCGTTGCCTGTTGAACAAAACTTAAAGCAACGTTTTTTAAACTCGCTTCCGTTTAAACTCACCAATGCGCAGCAAAGAGTTGCAGAGGAAATCAGCCAAGATTTAATACAAACAAAACCCATGCTGCGCTTAGTACAGGGAGATGTGGGCGCCGGGAAAACTGTTATTGCTGCTCTTGCCGCATTACAAGCCATTGCAAATGGACAACAAGTTGCATTTATGGCACCAACAGATTTACTGAGTGAGCAACACACCAACAATCTAATCCGTTGGTTGGAACCTTTGGGTATAAAAATATTAAGATTAAGTGGAAAAATGAAGCTAAGTGAGCGTCGCATGGCCTTTGCTGCACTTGCAGATCATAGTTGCCAGCTGGTTATTGGTACGCATGCCTTATTTCAGGAAGCCGTTAATTTTGCTCGTTTAGGGTTAGTCATTATCGATGAACAGCATCGATTTGGCGTAGAACAAAGATTGCTTTTGCAACAAAAAGGGCAACAAGAACAACTTATTCCTCATCAGTTATTAATGACAGCTACCCCTATCCCACGTACCTTATCGATGACCCACTTAGCCCATTTGGATATTTCGATAATTGATGAATTACCTCCTGGACGTATACCCATTGCCACTGCCGTATTGAACCAAAATAAACGAGAATCAGTCATTGAACGATTGGAGGTTGCTATAGCCAGTGGACGACAAATCTATTGGGTTTGTACCCTGATTGAAGAATCAGAAAAATTGCAATGTATGGCAGCTACTGAAACAGCCCGGGCGTTACAAGAGCAACTGCCTGCTGCTCGCGTAGGTCTGGTCCATGGACGAATGAAAGCCATAGAAAAAGAAGCGACTATGGCTGCATTTAAAAGTGGTGAAATTAATTTACTAGTGGCCACGACAGTGATTGAAGTTGGAGTAGACGTCCCCAACGCCAGCCTAATGATTATAGAAAATGCTGAACGTTTGGGTTTATCTCAACTGCATCAATTACGGGGTCGTGTAGGAAGAGGTAGTGCACAATCTCATTGCATTTTGCTTTACCAATCCCCTCTCTCGCAACACGGTGCGGAACGATTAAAAATTATGCGTGCAACCAATGATGGATTTATTATTGCAGAGAAAGACCTGGAGTTAAGAGGTGCTGGCGAAGTACTAGGAGTCCGGCAAACAGGCTATCGTCAATTTAAAATTGCTGACCTACAGCGCGATCGCGACTTGCTCCCTCTTTTGCCCTCGATAGCAAAACAATTAATAGAAGACTCACCTCAAACTGCTTACGATTTGACCCAACGATGGTTGGGTGATTTTGAACAATTTTTGCAAGGATAAAAATATTTTTAAAAATACTCAAGTCAAGACTGTTTTTTATTTTTTTCTTTGTTAATATACTCGACCCGATTAGGTTATCCTCCAAAACACCAATTGTGGATAACTTCATTTAATATAATCTACACTCCCAATCAAACTCTTAGATCACAATCCTAAAAACCCTTATTGTAAAAGACTTATCGACCATTCTCTATCCTTTAGTCAAAAAATTATTTATCCACAAAATCTGTGGATAATCCTGTGAACATGATGTAAAACACCTTATAAAATCAGTCTCATTGAAGCGTGATTCAGAACTTTCCAAATTGCTTCTAAAGTTTGACCTGTAAGAATTCTTATCTTTGCTCGTTGCACCCGGGATAATGAGTGACTTAGCCAACCGAACAAAATCAAACCATCATCAATTGAAATGACCAGCATCATTTTTTTAAAATACCCCAAGTCAAGACTGTTTTTTATTTTTTTCTTTGTTAAGATAGAGGGGCAATCTCATCATGCTTTCAAAGCACATCCTGTGGATAACTTTCCTGGTCACATCGGTTAATAACAACCCAAATTTCCTTCTGGTACTCCCAAAACCCTATTCCACAAGGCTCAGCACTTATTTACTCTTTTTTTGCTCCAAAAACATTTATCCACAAAATCTGTGGATAATCCTGTGAACATGATGTAAAACACCTTATAAAATCAGCCTGTTTTGCCTCTGCTTCTGAACTTTCCAAAGTGCCTCTAAAATTTTGCATCGATAAAAAACCTTTTAATTTTTATTCTTCTTCAGTTTTTAATCAGTAAATTTTTTAAACATCATCATGAATTAATTTTATTGAGAATAAAATTTTTTAAAAAATACCAAGTCAAGACTGTTTTTAATTTTTTTCTTTGTTAAGATAGAGGGGCAATCTCATCATGCTTTCAAAGCACATCCTGTGGATAACTTTCCTGACCATATCAGTTAATAACAACTCAAACTTCCTTCTAGCGCCCCAAAACCCTTATTCCACAAGGCTCAGCACTTATTTACTCTTTTTTTGCTCCAAAGGCATTTATCCACAAAATCTGTGGATAATCCTGTGAACATGATGTAAAACACCTAATAAAATCAGCCTGTTTTGCCCCTGCTTCTGAACTTTCCAAAGTGCTTCTAAAATTTTGCATCGATAAAAAACCTTTTAATTTTTATTCTTCTTCAGTTTTTAATCAGTAAATTTTTTAAACATCATCATGAATCAATTTTATTGAGAATAAAAGTTTTTAAAAAATACCAAGTCAAGACTGTTTTTAATTTTTTTCTTTGTTAAGATAGACGGGTAATCTCCTTATGCTTTCAAAGCACATCCTGTGGATAACTTTACCGACCATATCGGTTAATAACAACTCAAACTTCCTTCTAGCGCCCAAATACCCTTACTCCACAAGGCTTAGTACTTATTTAACCTTTTATTACCCCAAAAGCATTTATCCACAAAATCTGTGGATAATCCTGTGAACATGATGTAAAACACCTTATAAAATCAGCCTGTTTCATACCGGGCATAAAATGTACTAGACAATTACCCTTTCCATCATTGGACCTTAGCCTAACCTGGGCTCTCAAGAGTCCGAACAACTCGATTTAATGTAAGTATTAATCTATAAAAAAAATCATAACCATGTTTAAATAGAGCCGATAGACAAAATGGACTTGGAATTTTCACTATAAAACTCAAATTCTGATTTTGTCTCACCTGATTCCATTACTTAAAAACAACATGACCCAACACGACAGATATTGGCAAGCAAAAAAAGTAACACTTTTGGGAGCTATTTCTAATGCTCTTTTAGGCATTATAAAACTCATTGGTGGGTACTTTTTTCATTCCCATGCTCTTGTCGCAGATGGTGTCCACTCCCTGTCTGATCTCATAACAGACGCGATGGTATTATTTGCTTCTAAATACGGAAGCCTTGATGCTGATGCCAGTCATCCTTATGGACATCAACGTATCGAAACGGCAGCAACCTTATTGTTGTCGCTTTTACTCATTTTTGCAGGTGTTGGTATCGCGTGGGATTCAATATATGACTTGCTCCACTCGAATTATCTCATGCCAAATTGGCTCACCCTGCCAATTATTTGCATTTCCATCCTAAGCAATGAGATTTTATTTCACTACACCCTGTATATTGGAAAACGTATTAATTCTAAATTGATTACTGCCAACGCATGGCATCATCGCTCAGATGCAGCCTCTTCGCTTGTTGTATTCGTTGGTTTAATTGGCAGTATCGCTGGTTACAGTTATCTTGATGCTGCGGCTGCAATTATCGTTGGATTGATGATTGTTAAGATGGGTTGGGATTATGCCTGGAATAGTGTTAAAGAATTAGTAGACACTGCAGTCAGTCCAGAACTATTAACACGTATTGAAGAAGTAATCCAAAATGTGGACGGGGTTGAAAAAATTCATCAATTACGCAGTCGTTCTATGGGAGAAAATGTATTAATCGATGTCCATATTTTAGTTTCACCTAAAATATCGGTGTCTGAAGGCCATTACATTGCGCAACACGTACATCATGCGCTTATGGATCAGATAGAAAGCGTCAATGATGTGATTGTGCATGTTGACCCCGAAGATGATGAGAGCTCCTGTCCCTCGTTACACTTACCCAGCCGCAAGGTCTTACAAGAACTGCTCTCCAGTGAAGTCCGTAGGGATTTCCCTCAGATTTTATTTTGGAATTTACATTACCTGGATGGAACAATAGGGATTGATATAGTCTGTGATGACACATTCAACCAATGGCAAGAATTGCATGAACGAGTGATTTTAGCATTGAAGCTGCAGTCTGATAATGTAGAAGTTCGCTTATTTAGCTTGCATGAGACCATGCATCACAACTAAACTATGTGGTTTAGGTTAGACCGAAGCTACCTTTAAGTTATAAAAATCTAGAATAAATAACAGGATAAACAATGGTATCAACTACCAGTTTAAAAATATTTTTTGCAATTTCTATTTTTATTGTCATTTTAATCGCGGGCTGGTATCCCTTTAGAAAACGTATTAAAGACGATCAACATATTGATTTTCCTGTCGGTGAGACCCTGGCAACGGGTGTTTTTTTGGGAGCAGGCCTTTTACATATGCTTCCAGAGGCAAATTCTTTATTTCAAAAAATGGGGTACAACTACCCTTTTGCCTTTATTATTACTGGCGCAGTATTCCTGATTTTTCTTTGGTTTGAACATTTGGGTAAAGAACTTTATCACCATCATAATACGAAACATCCTGCTTTTGCCCTTTTAGCTTGGGGAATGCTCTCTGTTCATTCGATAATGCTGGGTGCCGCCCTAGGGTTGGCACAATATAACTCAATGATTATTATGATTTTTCTTGCAATTATCACCCATAAGTGGGCAGAAAGTTTTGCCATTGCAGTTCAATTAAATAAAAGTACGATGAGTATGAACAGCAGTCTGTTCTTTTTCATTTTATTCAGCTTTATGACCCCACTTGGAATCTACTTGGGCTGGTATTTTGGTCATAGTGTCGAAACAAAATCTCTTTTTGATCCCATTTTAATGGCCGCCTCCGCAGGAACATTCCTTTATTTAGGAACCCTTCATGGTCTAGAACGCTGCGTTATGGTGGAGCGTTGTTGCAATCTCAAAGATTTTAGTTTTGTGATAATCGGTTTTTCACTTATGGCTTTGGTCGCGACGTATGTCTAAGTTTTTACAACAAAAACCTATCATTCTTGCTTCAAGCTCAGCCATAAGATTGCAGTTGCTGCAATCGCTTGGGATCGAATTTACCGTTGTTCCTTCACAGTGTGATGAAGACGCAATTAAAGCGTCCTTCAAATCACAGAGCACTCTTGACTTAGGTTACGCACTTGCCGCCAGCAAGGCTTTAGAGGTGAGCCAACATCATCCAGACCATTTTATTATCGCTGCAGATCAACTGTGCTTGTTTGGCCAAACCCTATTGAATAAGCCCTTGAACCATCCGACTGCCGTAGAACAGTTAAGTTTACTAAGCGGCAAAGAACACCTGCAAATTGCCTGCCTTTGCATTGCAAAAAATAATGAACTACTTTGGCAACATCATGAAACAGCCTACTTAACACTGCATCATTTAAGCAAAAAAACAATCGAAACCTATTTGCAAATTGAAAAACCCTATCACAGTTGCGGTAGTTACCAATATGAGCACCAAGGAAAATGGTTATTTAGAGAAGTTCAAGGAAATGAAGATACCATTTTGGGTTTACCTTTGTTTCCTTTAACCCAAGCCCTAATGAACCTTGGCGCGGTTAGTTTCTAATTATTTTTGTATTTAGCTTGTAGGCAGTTCCCGTCCAAAAAATGAGATTCATTTCGCTACCCCAGGCTGTACGTACATCAAAAAAACCAAACATCTGCTGAATGATTTTTTTTATTTATTACGAGCATTTTGTTATGATTCTTTACCCAATCCATTGAGGAAATGAAATGGAAGCTAAAACAGAACACCCTATAGTCCCAACGCAGAATGCACTAAGTTTGTTTGAATTTAAAACTAAATTCGCAAACACCATGAAAGAATGTGCCATTTCAAAATTAACTTTTTCAATGCAAATTGACTCATCAGAATTAAAAAATAATCATGGTGCTCTTATCAAGCTACATGAACAGATGATTGAAACGATTAAAAAATATGTTGCAGTTTATCAAGAGCTATATAAAGATGCAGAGCATTATGATGAATATGAAAAGGAAGGATTACAGTCCCGCATTATTGGAGAAATTGCTCGACAAACCAGCTACCAGGAAAAACTACAATTAAAATTACCTCAGCTAAATTCCTTAAAATTTTTATTCTCTTTACCTCCAAATGAATTATTTCAAGAAGCAGTTAAAAATAAGTCTTCTGCTTTGCTCATTACTCAAACCCCTGAATTAATTGCTCAGATTGCTCATGATCAACTAGAACATATTACCCATGAAGACAGTGAAATTGTTCAATCTCTAGCTTCTATTGTAGCGACTCGCGAGTACACTTTTGAAACACCTACTATTTTTGCTGCCTTGAATCAACACGCTCAGGCCAAGTCGGACACACAATTTATTGCAGCAAAGGAAGATGCAGCAACCCGTAATTTGTTACTCAAAATTAATCATTATCTGGATAAAAAAATAGAGCAGGCCTTAAAAGGAAACTCTAATCCCTGGGCTCTAGGATATTTTGGTTCGCGCCATAAAATAGACAGTGATGGCAAAAAAGTACCTGTACCCCAAGGGGTCTATGAGCTAAAAACACAATTACTGCAACTCGGTACACGTCCTCCAAAGGAAATCTTGACCAAAATGCAGGATATACTGCAGAACAAAAACCTGGAAAGAAAGGATGAGTCGGTATTGATGCAGTTTAAACGTTTGATCAGTTATCTTTTTGGATACTCTCAATCCCAAGAGACTGCTGATGAATATGAATATCTTGAGCAAGTCACCACAGGGAAACAATCTATCCCTTGACAAACTAGTTGCGGATCAAAACAATATTCAAATTTTTAAGTGGTGAAAATCCATCGCTTGCTCAGATTGAAAAATTTTAATCGTAATCAGGACCCAACATGCAAATAACAAAAATTCAAGCCCGTGAAATTTTAGACTCCCGCGGTAATCCTACTGTAGAAGCAGATGTTATTTTAAAAAATGGAACGCAAGGAAGAGCGAGTGTTCCCTCCGGGGCATCTACCGGGAGTCGTGAAGCGTGTGAATTACGCGATAATGATGCAAACCGTTATAACGGTAAAGGGGTAAAAGAAGCTGTTGCTCATGTGAATCAAGAAATTAATCAAGCACTCCATCTTTTCTCTGTTGAAGATCAGGATTCTTTGGATTATCAATTGTGCCAATTAGACGGCACAGAAAATAAATCGCGTCTTGGAGCCAATGCGATTCTTGCTGTGTCGCTTGCCGCTGCTCGAGCTCGGGCAAATGAACATAACTTACCCCTGTATGCCACATTAAATCAAGGTGAAAAAATGAGCATGCCCGTCCCCATGATGAATATCTTAAATGGCGGGGCACATGCTGATAATAATGTTGATATTCAGGAATTCATGATTATGCCTGTAGGTGCTGCTGATTTTCCAACGGCATTGCAAATGGGTGCTGAGATTTTTCATGGATTAAAATCCGTTTTAAAAAAACAAGGATTAAATACTGCAGTGGGAGATGAAGGGGGTTTTGCGCCCAATATTAAATCGAACCGTCAAGCGTTGGATCTCCTCTGTGAGGCAATTGAAAAAGTTGGATATAAGTTGGGTGATGAAATAGTACTTGCCCTAGATGTTGCAGCCTCCGAGTTGTATGATCAAGGCATGTATCATATGGCGTCGGAAAATCAAAAATTCACTGCAATTCAACTCATTGATTATTATGACAATCTTGTTAAAAGTTATCCAATTGTCAGCATCGAAGATGGTTTGGATGAAAAAGATTGGAGTGGATGGAAACAATTGACTACCCAATTAGGAGGGACAATCCAATTGGTAGGTGATGATGTATTCGTTACCAATCCAAAAATTCTGCAAGAAGGCATCACCCAAAAAGTGGCGAATGCCATACTCATTAAAGTCAATCAAATCGGTACCTTAAGTGAAACCCGCCAAACGATTCAGTTAGCCCATCGAAACGGATATCGTTGCGTCATGTCACATCGCTCTGGTGAAACAGAAGATACCTTTATCGCAGATCTTGCAGTGGCTACTGGCTGTGGGCAAATTAAAACCGGTTCGCTTTGCCGTACCGATCGCATCGCAAAATACAATCAACTGTTACGTATCAATGAAATGGCCTCATTGCCTTATGCAGGAAAAGCGGCACTGAAAAAGTAAATGTGAAATCATTGCTAGCTGGAATACGGCGCCGAAGCGATCCACTCAAAACTTTTCCTTCTCCCCGCGGGGAGAAGGGATACTTAATGCAACGCCGCGTTTTCGCTGATTCAATTCCACAATATTTTAATCCTCAGAAAAATGGATATTCGTATTGTACTTGGTGCGATTAAGGCAAAAACTGCTGCGAAATACTTTAATATTTGCTTCATTTGCGAACACTCTACGCGCAAACTCATTGTAATGATTCATATCTGCAACATGAATTATGAGCAAATAATCGGTCTCACCAGAAACAAAATAGCATTGTTTTACTTCTTCTTGTTCGGCCATTTTACGTTCAAAATGAGCGAGTAAGTCCTCTCTTTGTTTTTCCAAAGTAATATTTGCAAAGACAATAAGCCCCCGCCCAGCTTTAAAAGGATCGACCAGGGCAACATCATTCACAATGATGCCTTCATCACGCAATCGTTTAACACGACGAAAACAAGGAGGAGCAGAAATCCCTACTTTTTCAGCAAGAGCCAGATTGGTAATTTGATTGTCTTTTTGCAATAAATTTAAAATTTTTCTATCAATTTTATCTAAATATACCGGCTCTGATCTATTTTCTTGCGAATATCTGTCTCCGTATTTTTTCATATATTACCCTAAAGTCAAAATTGGGCATTATAAAATGAAATAAAACATCATCAAATTAAAAATTTATTTATTTTTATTTCATGATAGATTCATCACCCTGTCAATAAAGACCAAAAAGGAAACTATGATGATAAGAACAGCGCAGATTGATGAGATTAATCTCTTAAACCAACTCATTGAGCATTCAGCACGTGAGTTAAGCCAAGAAGACTATACAAATCAGGAAATTGAAGGTGCGATTCACTCCATATTTGGAGTGGATAAAGAGCTCATTACCGATCAAACCTACTATGTAATGGAACAGGAAGGGAGCATTGTTGCCTGTGGTGGATGGAGTAAACGGAAAACTCTTTTTGGAGGGGAACAATGCAAAACCCGGGCGGAGGGATTTTTAAATCCGCACACAGATTATGCCAAAATCAGAGCTTTTTTTGTCCATCCAAACCATGCTCGACAAGGACATGGAACGATGCTCCTGCGCTATTGTGAACAGCAAGCGTTATCCTATGGATTTACAAAAATGGAAATGATGGCAACTTTACCCGGAGTAAAGTTGTATCAGGCATGTGGATATCAAACGATTAAGGCAGAATATTTTGCTCTCCCAGGTGGTAAACAATTTAAAATGCTCAAAATGATAAAACATTTTTAACATAGAACGACTGAAGCTCGAGCCTGGTAAAGAGCCCAGGGCTCTTTTATCGTCATCGCGAGGGTAGGAGGTAGCTCCCATGATAACAGGTGTTCCATCAAGAGCTCTCTCGCTGAACTCAAGATGATGAAGGGTTACGCTGCACTGCCCCAGTCTACAAATTACTGGGGTTACAGACCATAAGACCCATTACTTCTTGGAGTGATACTCTGGGATTTCCTTAGGATAACAACCTTTTATAGTTCTAAAGAACTCAAGAATTTTGGGAAAATCCCTATCGATGTCGCCTGTAGGTTCGAACTTCTCATGAATGCGGAGTTCCTTAGATGCATAATCGGGTCCGACCATGACTATTGGCAGCCCTGCTTGACAGGCAATATGATAAAACCCTTCTTTCCAACGTGTTACAGGACCACGTGTCCCTTCTGGGGTAATGGCCAGTTTAAACTCATCACGAGAACGGAATATTTCTACTACTTGCTCCACAGTCTTACTTTTTTTAGAGCGATCAACGGGAGCCCCTCCTAACGCTTTTAAAAATAATCCAAGAGGAAAAAAGAACAATTGGTTTTTCGCTAAGAAGTTAATTTTAACACCTATCGAAAAACGAGCAAATAAGCCCACTGCAAAATCCCAATTGCTGGTATGAGGAGCAACAACGACCATATATTTTTTATCTTGCGGTAGTTCACCGACAACTTTCCAGCCAAACAGTTTTAAAATAAAGCGTCCAAATTTCTTCATAATCAAAGTCAATAATTATTTGTTTTAGTATATACAAATTATTGGGTTGATTCACCTCCATTGCAAATGAATCTAATTCATTGAGATCACTCTAAGCTAATAATAATAAAAAAAATGGAGCGATCTCTCTGTAGCCCATATTTTATACTAAAATGATACATATACAGGTGGAGCTATGGAGTGCCAAATGAATAAACAAGATCCTGCACTTACTTTTTCTAATTCACGCTTACTGGCAGCCCTTTACTATGGATTACTTTCCGTTGTCGGAACGATACTTATCGACGGTTTTCTCACAACAATTGGCATAGAGGAACTTGTGCCTCTTTATAAAGCAATTATTCTCGGAATGATTGTCGCTTCTGTAACCGGAGCTCTTTTTGGAAAAAACATCATCCACTGCCCCAGGCCCTACAAACGTAAAACTTTTTTATTGGGTTTTATTATGGTCTTGGTCTCCTTACCCTTTTTTGATCTTGGGCTCGTACTATCAATGGAGACATCAGGCAACCAAGTGCTGCCGGTAAACAATTTCAATGATTTTGTCTATGCGTATCTCGTCGTCCTTGGTTACAGCTATATTCTTTTTGGTGTTTGGCTCGCCATTGCATCAGGTTTCGCCTCAATTTTTTTACGTGGCAGATTCGTTTATCAAGTCCTGCGAACCGATAGACGAGACAGTCATAGTTTACCTCGCTATGTAGGTGCCGCGGACAGAACCAAACCTAAACCCGCCCGCAAAAAACCAGCAGCCAAACCCCAGGCTTTGCAGCGCAAAAAAACTTAAGTAAAATCCTTATCGCCTAGGTACAATAAAAAAGAACATTGGGATTAAGTGAACTAATTTTTCTTCCCCTCTTAGGGAGTAGTGACCTAAAGAACCCTCGCCCCACCCTCTCGCACGACTGGAGAGGGTATTTCTAATGACGGCACCTCAGGCTACAATGAATCACCTTTGCTCTGGATTTTTATGCCCATACATACTTTAACGGATAAAGAACACCTTTTTCTTCTTTTGGCACAAAAAGCCACGGTTCTTACCCCCAATAATCGACTCAGCGATATCTTACTGCAGCATTACTTTGCCCAGTGTAAGAAACAGACTGTAGAGAAACCAGCATGTATGCCTTTTCGAGTTGCTCTAATTAAAGCCTATGAACAACTCAATTTTAGCCGTGCGCATCTTAACCATCCTACCTTATTAAACGACGCTCAATGTCACTATTTATGGCGAAGAATAATCCAAGCAGAATCTCATATTGTATATAGCGACGGACTTCTTCAGGCAGTGATTAGTGCTTGGGAACGTTGCCAGCAGTGGCAAGTTAATTTGCACGACCCACTCTTTCATCACACGGCACAAACGCGACAGTTCCAACGCTGGTGGCAATTATTTGATACACAATTAAAACAACAAAATTTAATTACTGAATGTGAACTCATCCCCTATTTACTCCAAGCAAACCGTTCTTTGTTTTCCCCAAAAGTTGTGTGGGTTTGTTTTGATGATTTTACACCCCAACAAGTACTCTTGCAGAATAATTTAGCTCAAAAAGGTGTCCTTCAATATCAATACGACTTAAAGGAAAAATTATCAAAAATCGAAGTCTTAGCTGCTCAAGACAATGAAGAAGAATACCAACAGCTCATGGCATGGTTGCATATAAAAATAAAAGAAGGAAAGCAAAATATTGGTGTCGTAGTACCGAATTTAGAGCAAGAATTTCATTCATTACAAAGAAGCTTAGCCCATCATTTTGAGACTTCAGATTTTAATATTTCCTTAGGACAGCCTTTGATTCATTTCCCGTTAGTGGCCCATGCCTTATGTTGGCTTAACTTGGATGACACCCATCTGAATCCACATCAAGCAAACTTGCTGCTGCAATCGCCTTACCTAGGCCACTCCAAAGAAGAATTCATCGCACGCTCTGAATATTTGCAAGAAGGAACTTTACTCGCAAATCATTCGATTCCCTTAAATCATTTAATCGAAGAACTCCGTGTTCATGCCCCGAAACTTGCTAATTTATTGAACCATCTGACTCCATATCCTCAGGAGGCTACGGTACAAGAATGGATACACTTCTTTCAAAAACGTCTCAATAATTTAGGCTTTCCCGGCGATTATAGTCTTAACTCCGAAAGTTATCAGTGTCTTAATCGTTTTATCACGGTTTTTGATGAGCTGAGACAATTTGCTTTGATTCGTCCTGTTTTCACAAAAGCAGAGGTACTTGAGGTAGTGCACCATCTTGTCGCAAACACTATTTTTCAAGCACAAAAAACCAGTGCACCCATTCAAATTTGTGGTTTACTGGAGGCATCAGGGTGTGAGTTCGACAGTTTATGGATCACTGGTTTAACCGATCAATGTTTGCCACAAAAGGTACATTTATCTGCTTTTATTCCGCCCCAGTTACAACGTGAATTATGTATGCCCCATAGCTTACCAGCTCGTGAACTGCAATTCGCTCGTCAGATTCTGCAACGATTTCAAAAAAGCGCTGATTCCATTGTATTTAGCTACGCTCAGCTGCAGGCGGATACACCCAATTTACCGTGTTCATTAATCACTGATTTACCTGCTTTTGAACGATTACCAACAGATTACCTATTAAAACCAACACCTGATTTACTATTTCTGGATGAGTGTTTTAATGTGCCTATACTCCCCGATGAGCGCATTCATGGAGGCACAGCAATTCTTTCCAATCAAGCCAAATGTCCCTTCAAAGCATTCGCGGAACATAGACTCCGTGCCAAGGCATCCCTACAAACAACAGATGGTTTGGACAATAAAAAAAGAGGACAAATTATTCATAAGGTAATGGAGTTGTTATGGCAAAAATTGGAAACTCAGCATAAGTTACTTCATCTAGCGCCTCAAATTTTGGAACAGTACATTGAAGAAGCCATTCATACAGCTTTAGCCCCACTTCAAAAACAGTTTTACGAATTATTCTTCGATTCGATTCAAGACGTGGAGTACACTCGCTTGAAACGACTGGTGCAAACGTGTCTTGAATGGGAAAAACAACGGCCCCCTTTTGCCGTCGCCGCCATAGAACAATCTTATACAATTCATTTAGCGGGCCTTGATTTCCAAGTCCGCGTCGATCGCTTGGATCAAGTAGAAGATAAAAAATGGGTTATTGATTATAAAAGCACCCTTCCCGCCAGCAAACCATGGAATGAAGAACGGCCAACAGAATCGCAATTATTACTTTATGCGCTATTGGATGACCAGATTAACACTTTATTACTCCTACAAGTGAAAACTGGAAGAATAAACTCAATGGGACTCAGTGAAGAAAAACTAAGTATGACTGGAATTACCCCTTTAAAAAAAGGAGAGACATGGCCTCAGTATCGGGAAGTTTGGCAAAGGCAACTCACTGATTTAGTTAAAGAATTTCAAGAGGGTTATTGTGCACCGCAACCCGCTCATTTAACCATTTGCCAACACTGTGATTTTCAAAATTTATGTCGATTTCAAGTGGAAGAATAACCCAGAATCATCCCATAGCCATCAGGTTAAGGAAAACTCACACTCAATTCCTCAACCCAGCCCTTTCCCGCGATGGAACCATTTATTTTTTTACTCAAATTCCTTGCGCCGGCGAGCGGATTTTCACTATCTCAGACTCGCATTGGATCAAAAATTTCCTCACCCCTTGGGGAAAGAGCTAGAGTGAGGGGGATTCCACGCTAGAGCACCGTGTTACGACTGGAGCTCCCTTGCTGCGCTCGGGTGACGCGGCGTAGTTTAGCCAAGAGAATCAAAACGGAAACAGCCCTTAAAAAATAAGGGCACTTAATGATGTCGGACTCAGGTTAATTATGATATAAGACACTAAGACCATTCAACTCAATTGAAATGGTTAAACCATGGTTACCCGACAATAATAATATAGAGACGAATCATGCCAGTTAATCATAGTAAATTTGAAGCACGTTTAAACACCTGTGACCAAGACTTACAAGCTCTATTTAATGATGCTGAAATTAGTACAAAAATGCAGCAAAAAATAGAAGCTGTAAAAAATTATTATAACCTTTCTTATACCAAAGCTATTTCACCCCAAAAAGTCGAAGCGATTGTAAGCAGTTATGAAACCTTTATACAACAATTAGATCAGGTAAAAAAAGGGAATCTGCCCCCCAAAAAGGCATTAGAGACAGTGGCAAGTGCCTGTGAATCAAGAAAAATTGGTGTTTTATTTCATAATCTCGCCAAAGCATGTGAGTTAATGTTCTATGCAGCAACCGCATTTTCCTTGTATGCAGGAATTTTTGGGATCGCACTTCCGGTGCTGATTGTCCAACCTGTTTTAGGGGTTGCAGTAGGAATAACCATTGTTGGAGGTATGCTTGCAGCGGCATATAAAGCCTTATCGTGCTTTTCCGAATTTAGATCATTCAGCCGCCATGATGCTGAATACACCAATGAGTCAGGTTTAATTCGTTTCTTTAAACCAGAACCACAAACAGAAAAACTTAATCCAATTACAGTGAATGATGATTTAGAACTTTCTTGTTGCTAATCATATTCCAGCCTACGTACAGTACGTACCCCGGATTAACTCAGGAGAATCCGGGCAACAAAACCTTTTAAAATATCATTCCATTGTTGCAATTCTGAGTCCATAGGCTCTAAGTATTAAGTCATTACAATTGCGAAATTTAAGTAGATGTTTAATAATGACAAAACCACTGGACTAGGGAGTGAACATGTCACTCAAACGAACTAAAACACGAATTCTCTGCTTTGGCTTAATCACCTGTTTACTGAGTAGTTGTTTTCATCCGCCTTACAATAATTTTAAACCCGTACATCCGATGCCCAAGAGAGTGGTTACTGGAGCAGTTATGGGAACTGCCGTAGGTGCAGCGACAACTGGACATGTGGCTGGCGCACTGGCTGGCACTGTTGTTGGTGGTACTGTCGGTGCGATTGTAGGCCTTAATAAAGCCAGTCGACGCAGCATCATCAAAGAATTGAACAAAGAAAACATTGAATACGTACAGTACGGCGATACGATGACCTTAATCGTACCTGTTGATAAATATTTTATGTTTGAAAGCCCCCGACTTAATGAAATTTGTTATCCCGGTTTGGAAAATATTATCAGGTTATTAAAGTTTTACCCATTGAGTCCTGTTTACGTTGCGGGATTCACAGATGATGTAGGTTCAGCTCACCATAAAAAACTATTGTCCCAAGCACAGGCTGAAACGATGATGACCTTTTTATGGGCTAATAATATTCCTGCTCAACTTCTTAAAGCAGAGGGTTATGGCGATAAAAATGATGTAGGTGATAATAAGCTGATTCATGGCAGCGCATTTAATCGACGCATTGAGATTCAATGGTTCAATAGTTATGGTACTAAGACTTGTGCAAACTGCCCAGCTCCAGTACCATCACCTGTAGTTTATGCAACCAAGTAAGGCAAAATTAATGCGTTCAAGATTTATCGGTGGAATTCTTTTAATCGTTGGTACTTCAATCGGCGGGGGGATGCTTGCCCTGCCTGTTGCCAATGCAGCTACAGGGTTTTGGCAATCTTCAATTGTTTTATTTCTGTGCTGGGTATTTATGACTTTAGGCGCATTTTTTATTCTTGAAGCAAATCTTTATTTACCCAGAGGCAAGCATATGGTGTCTATGGCTCAAGCCACTTTAGGTAATTATGGTTTGCTTGCTGCCTGGGTAAGCTATCTTTTTTTGCTTTATACACTCCTGTCTGCCTATATTTCTGGTGGAGCAGATGTCTTAAATAGCCTTCTTTTTAAAATAGGTTTGCATTTGACTGATTGGCAGGCAAGTTTAGTCTTTACGCTGATTTTTGGTATGGTTGTATATGGCGGTATTCGCTATGTGGATTATGTTAATCGAGGCCTGATGTTTGGAAAATTAGCGGTTTATTTTTTGTTAGTAGTCCTTATCGCCCCCCATATAGAAATACAACATTTGCAGCATGGTGATATGCGATATATCGGCAGCGCGATTATGATTTTAATTACCTCTTTTGGATTTGCCATCATTGTACCCAATCTTAGAGACTATTTTGATGATGATGTGAAAAAGCTGAAAAAAGTTATTTTTATTGGCTCGTTAATTCCTTTATTCTGTTATTTAGCTTGGGATGCTGTGATTATGGGTGCCCTTCCTTCTGAAGGAAGTCAAAACCTTGAGAGCCTCATGCATAATCCGCACACCACCAGCGCGTTGGCAAGCATGCTCTCCGATAAGGTACAAAATACAACAATTAGTGCTTTATTTAATTTCTTCACATCCATTTGCATGCTCACTGCATTCCTTGGCGTTTCCTTATGCTTATACAGTTTTCTTGCGGATGGATTAAAATTACGCGAGCAAGGAGGCCATGGTATTGGGTTGTTTTTACTTACTTTTGCCCCCCCTCTACTTATCGTGGTTTATTATCCAGGCGCATACATCCATGCTTTGGGCTACGCAGGTATCTTTTGTATCATTCTGCTACTACTTTTACCTGCTCTAATGTGTTATTTTGGCAGAAGAAAACATCATGCTGTTTTTATAGTACCCGGCGGCAAATGGACTCAAGTCGCGGTCATTGCTGTTTCGGTCGGACTATTAGTACATGAATTTTGGAATTTGATGTAGGTACCCCTTAAGGAAGCGCCCTCATCCGCCCTGACGGGCTCCTTCTCCCTGGGAGGGAGAAGGGATATTTTCTTGACTCAGGAGAGAATCTCCTCCCCCACTTTGGGAGAGGGGTGAGGGGAAATTTCATACATCAACTCTAAATGTCAAAGGCCGTGATACGATTGACTTGAAATGAATAACAAAGTATCATATTGAATTATTTTTATACTATTTTGGATTATATCTTATGATCAATTCAAAACTAATAGGTGGGATATTACTGATAGTAGGAACTTCAATAGGTGGAGGAATGCTAGCCTTGCCTGTCTCTACAGCCGAAGTAGGCTTTAGCAATTCAATTTTCTTCCTATTCTTTTGCTGGCTGATCATGACTGCAGGAGCATTACTAATGCTGGAGGTCAATTTACGTCTCCCAGCAGGCAGTAATATGATTTCGATGGCAAAATCCACGCTAGGTTTACCAGGACAAATTATTGCTTGGATCACTTATTTGTTTTTACTGTACACTCTCCTCTCAGCGTATATTTCAGGGGGTAGCGACGTATTCAATAGCTTATTGCATAAAATGAATATTGATTTACCCAACAGTATCACTGCAATCTTGTTTACCCTTTTATTCAGCTTAATTGTGTATAAAGGAATACGCTCTGTAGATTATGTTAATCGTGGTTTAATGTTTGGGAAATTAGGCATTTACATTTTATTAGTCGCAATTATTAGCCCTCATGCTTCTACGCTGGGCCTAACTGATGGTTCTGCACGTGCTTTTACAGGCACTCTAATGATTTTAATCACTTCATTTGGTTATGCGTCAATAATACCCAGCTTACGAGACTATTTCGGGGATGATATACGAAACCTCAGACGGGTTATTCTATTAGGTTCGCTTATCCCTCTTGCTTGCTACATTGTATGGGATGCGGTAATTATGGGTGTTGTCTCACGTGAGGGAGAAAATGGACTGCTTGCACTCATGAACTCAGACCATGCAACCAGTGGATTAACTGAGGCCTTAAGCCAAGCTGTTCAAAATCAATGGATTAGCGGATTCTTTGGATTTTTCACTTCCATATGTATGCTCACCGCTTTTTTAGGGGTTTCATTAGGATTATTTGATTTTCTGGCAGATGGATTAAAGCTGCAGAAATCGGGTAATCAAGGAAAATATATTTTGGTCTTAACGTTCCTTCCTCCACTCGCAGTAGTTTTGCTCAATCCAGGGATTTATCTGCATGCATTAAGCTATGCCGGCATATGTTGTGTTATTTTATTGTTATTATTGCCTGCGATTATGGCTTGGCGAGGGCGCCGCACCTTAGTGACAACTGAAAGTCACTTGGTTCCTGGAGGTAATTCCAGTCTCGCATTAATTGGTTGTATTGCTACTGGTTTACTGATCATCGCGATCATGTATTAAGCCAATAAAGATCGTGATGTCTGGGTACGGCAGCACTGCCATTAGATACCCTATTGAGCCGCAGAAGGAGTTAATTGCGGCTCATGCCCCTCCCCCTCCGCCCTTCTTTTCTCTAAAGAAGCAGAAGTATTTTTTCAAGTTATCTCATACCAGCTATAATTTACATGAACAACTTGTTCTATATGCATACAAGGAGGTTGTTATGTTATATTGGGCCCTCATATTTTTTATTATTGCAATCATTGCAGCAGCATTCGGATTTGGTGGAATTGCAGTAGCAGCTGCAGGAATTGCAAAAATTTTATTCTTCTTATTTCTTGTTATCTTTGTCGTATTTCTTGTAATGGGGCTACTTGCTCGACGTCCCCCACCTCCCCCACTATGAAATAAGACAACAAACAAGTAATGAGCTTTACCATTACCCCGATTGCAACGAGGGAGCTTCCCTCGTTCATCACGACAACAACAGATGCCAAGTACTTGTCCCGTACATGGAGCGTAAACAGGTACCCAATGAGATACCTCGGAATGGCAAAGAGTTTTATTTTAATGATTGAAAGTTAATCAAATAGTTTAATTTGCATGGCTTGAGAGGAACTTTGCCAAGCTCTTTTCATGATTTCTGTATTAAAAGAAATTCCAAAATCACCATTTCGATTCAGGGCAATGACTCCCATCTCGCCATTTAACTGCTTATTGCGTTCGTGAATCACATGATCGCACGCCTCTTGTAAAGGCATATCAAATTCCATCATCATAGAAATCGTATGAGCAACCACGCCCCGTATTAAATATTCACCTTCCCCTGTTCCAGATACCGCACAGGTTGCATTATTGGCATAACATCCCGCGCCAATCACGCAGCTGTCACCAATTCTCCCTGGAAGGCAATTGCTGATTCCACCTGTTGAAGTTGCTGCGGCAAGATTTCCTTGTACATCTAAAGCCACAGCACCGACCGTTCCTTTCATTTTCTTGTGCTGAATGTCTTCCATGGTTTCTATTTTATTGAGATTTTGATAGGTCTCATATTGATTTGGGGTTATAAAATAAGACTCTTTTTCAAGTTCCAGACCATATTTTTTTGCTATTTCTAAAGCGCCATATCCTGAAAGAAAGACATGTCTGGTTTTCTCCATCACCAACCTTGCCAAGCGAATTGGATTTTTTACGGTGCGAACCATAGACACAGCACCGGCTTGCAAATCTTGGCCACTCATAATCGAAGCATCCATTTCCACTTCGCCCCGAGAATTTAATGCGGAACCTTTTCCTGCATTAAATAGTGGATTATCCTCAAGGATTCCAACTGCCTCTTGTACAGCATCTAAAGCAGAGCCACCTTTATCAAGTACTAAATAACCCATTTCAACCGCTTTAGCCAAGCCCTGTTTAAATTCCTTTTGATGTTCTTGTAAAAAAGAATAGTTTTCACTAGCACCACCGTGTACTGCGATTGCAATTTTATTCATCACGTTATTCCATCATTTAGATTGTTTATTGATAGGGATTGCAGGGTTCGCTAAAGTTCTGTCAGCAATTGAAAATTGACAGCCTTTTACCAAAAGGTGAACAATTAAATTTTCAACGAATACGGGCTCCCCCTCTTCAACATCAGTGATATTCGTTTGATCAATATTCCTGCCGTCAATAATAACTACCATACCTGAACCATAACACTCGGCCTCAGATCCATTTCGAATGACCAGTGCAGTATCCTCGCCTAAACCAATACCCAATTGTTCTGGGTTCATAATAATGGCGTGTGCAAGACGACTAAATCGTCCTCTTTTGATGAAATGAGTATCAATAATACAAGACTGTAAAATTCCTAATCCGGAGGAAGTTAACAAATTTCGATACCTTAAAGCTTCTGATAAACCGCCGCCTGTAATCATCACCGTACCCATAACCATGGCTCCAGCGCTGGTTCCAGCAATAATAAAATCACTGTCTTTCAAATATCGCTCTTTAATAATATCAACAATAGGAGTGCCCCCTAATATGGTTGATAAACGAAATTGATCTCCTCCTGTAAAAAAAATAGCGCCAGCATCTGCTGCTCTTTTTAAATATTCGTTAGCACGTGCTTCGCTTCTTTTTTTTATGGGAAGAAATCCTATATTGTTGTAGCCCATATTATGAAAAACTTTTTGATAAATTTTTTTTACTTCATCCTGAATTTCCGAACCTGTGGTAATAATTTCTATTTTCTTATTCGATGGAGGCAATAATTCACTCAAAATTTCATAGCGAGTAAATTCTCTTTTTTGCTCTGAAATATCCATTGGCTCATCGTGCCCTTTATCCTCGGCACCACCGATAATCAATAACTTAGCTTTGGGTGTCATTATAAACCTCATTCACCATCATCAATTGTTTTGCCCTTTTCTTGAGAAAATTAGTTGTTTCAAATACATCTTCAACGGCACAAAAGATAAAAGTATTAGGTTCTGCTATTCCCATCATATGTTCAATCGCCTCAATCTCATCTGAAATGATATTGATAGACGGTTTAAAATCAGAACGAAGAATTCCGGCAACCAGAAGACGGTTAATTTCATGATGAGTTCGCCCTCGCCCATCCTTATCATGACGAATAACAATTTCATCAAACATAGAGGCAGCATGATAGCCCAACTTTTCTATGTCCTCATCGCGTCGATCGCCTACTACGCCTATAATTCCGATTTTTTTAGCACAATGAATAGAATCAAGATAATTTTTTAGCTCACAAAATGCACCTTCGTTATGTGCATAATCGACCATAATTTGGCAATGAGGAAATTGAAAAAGATTCATTCTGCCTGGAAGATTTTCAACTGTGGGATAGAAAATTTGGAGTGCTTCTTTTATTTTCTCTAAGGAGAAATGACTAATCACTCCAGCTAATGTTGCCGCTAAGATATTTTGGATCATGCTGGTTGCAGTACCTTGAAAACTGAGCGGAATCGATTTTATATCGGCCAGAACTATTCGTTCAGACCCTCTTTGTACGACAATATTTCCTTGATCAAGAAAAGCAGCTAATCCACCTAAGCTGCAATGTTTTCTAATCCTCGGGCCATCAAACAAACTAAACAAAGCAATATTGCACTGTAAATCATTCCTTAAATCATAAGTGAGCGAATCATCTGCATTTAAAATACTATATCCGTTTTTTTTGGTGCTCCGCGCAACAACTGCTTTGACCTGTGCCATGTCCTCAAGCGTATGAATATCATTTAACCCCAGATGATCCCCTGTAATATTCGTTATCACACTCATATCACATTCATCAAATCCCAAGCCTGAGCGCAGAATGCCACCTCGAGCACATTCTAATACTGCATAATCGACCTCAGGATCATACAAAACAGCTTGTGCACTTGCAGGGCCACTGCAATCGCCGCTGTAGATCAATTTATTATTGATGTAAATACCTTCTGTGGTTGTATAACCCGTATGATGATTTGCAAAACGTGCAAGATGGGCAATCAACCGAACTACAGTTGTTTTTCCATTAGTGCCAGTAACCGCCACTATTGGAATTCTTGAAGTTAAATTTTCTGGATAAAGCATTTTTAAAATAGGTTCGGCTACATTACGAGGCGCACCTTCATTGGGCGATAGATGCATTCTTAATCCTGGCCCAGCATTTACCTCGATAATCGCTCCATGGTTCTCATTAAGAGGGCAACTAATGTCTTTTGAAATCACATCAATTCCACAAATATCCAAATTCACAAGTCTTGCTACACGTTCTGCAAGAATGATATTAAAAGGATGAACTGCATCTGTAACGTCTTTAGCTGTGCCACCAGAACTTAAATTTGCCGTTTCTTTTAAATTTAAGATATGACCTTTGGGCAAAATACTCTCCAGCGTCAGATTATTCTGTCTTAAAATAGAGAAAGTGGATTCATCTACTTTGATCTTGGTCAGTATCTTTTCATGGGATTCACCTCGGTTGGGATCCTCATTTGCCTGCTGGATTAATTGATCAATTGTACGTTCTCCATCCCCTACAATTTGAGCTGGAGTACGTTTAGCTACCGCAACCACCTTATAGTTAACAACTAAAAATCGATAGTCATTCCCAGGTATAGAACGCTCTATAATCAATTCATTGGAAATTCTTTTTGCGAGCTCATAACCAAATCTTGCTTTGTTATGATCGGTGATATTCGTCGTTACTCCTTTTCCATGATTGGCATTCACTGGCTTTATCACTAAGGGGAACCCTAACTGTTCCACCGCCGCTTTCAGTTCTTCCTCAGAAGTAATAATCAATCCTGTTGGCGTTGGAATAAAATTTGAATTAAGAATACTCTTGGTCAGCTCTTTATTAGAAGCGATATCAACACCAATTGAACTGGTTTTCGAAGACACTGAGGCCCATATTTTTTTTTGATTTCGGCCGTATCCTAAGGTAATTAAGGAGCTGTGCTCATGGCGTTTCCAAGGAATATTTCTTTTTTTAGCTTCATCTACTAGAGCCTGAGTGCTTGGGCCCAAACCTTGTTTCTTAAAAATCTCCTTTAAATGATTGATTGCTTCATCAAGAGGATATTTGTTGCCTTCAGCTATGGAATTTACAAAATCGACAGCGGTCTTTCCTGCATACAAACCAGCTTCTTCAATCTGATAGGCAAAGATAACATGATAGACACCATAGTCCTTGGTTCCATAAGTTCGACCAAAACCACAATCCATCCCTGCGAGATACTGCAACTCCAAAGCCACATGTTCAATCACGTGACCTAGCCAAGTGCCTTCTTCTATTCGTTTTAAAAATCCGCCTTCGACGCCTAAAGAACAACGATGACTCTTTAAACTCGGTAACTCCTGAATCAGCCTTTCTTTGAATCCAGCTAAACAGCTTGTAGGAAGCTCCTCATATTTGCCTATATCGAGCTTGATGACAATGAGTTCCTTTCTGAAATTTGACCAATAGTTAGGCCCATTCAAGACTTGGGTTTTTAAAATGTTCATTCGCATTCCTTGGCATAAAATGAATTACTAAAAACTCTTTTTAGCATAGGAAGAATTATTTAATTCTTCAAACGTAAATTAAAAAATAATTGATTCATGAGCGATGGTGAACTGTGGAAAATACTTAATTAGTTAAATGAAGTTTTTAAAAGAAAGGTACCTGTATTCCTTGTCAGGGAACACAGGTAGTTTAATTATTTCTTAACAGTGCAAGTGATTTGTGTGCAATCTCGACAATGCTTTTTTGCAAAAGCAAATGATTTGGCAGCAGAAGCAGCCTTTTCCGACATTATTTTATCCGCATCTTGATCTGCTCTTTTTTCACTGGAACTCGCATTAGTGGTACATACCCAATTTGATCCCATTGATGTCTTACTATTAGCATTTGAACTGGAGCTCGTAGTGCTATTAGAAGAACTACCTGGATTTGAACTCATAGAATCATCATGAGCAAATGAGCTTGCAGAGATCAAAACGAAACCGCTGAATAATATACTTGGTAAAATATTCATAGTTTTTTACCTCCTGTATAAAATCCGGTTATTGTCGTTTTAAATTCAGGTGCTGAAAAATTTGGCCAATGATTTTTATCAAAGCCAGGAGCATCCTTCAAATGTTGTTTTTCAACATTGAGAATGAAGCAATCATCTTTATTATCATACAAAAAAAGGTTCCAGGGCACCGCAAAATATTTATTTCCGAATCCCAGAAAGCCACCAAAATCTAATACTAGATAGTTTACTTTTCCGGATTGTTTATCGATAACAACTTCTGCAATCTCGCCCAGATTTTCATGTGCTGGATTCATCACTTTGGAGCCTGTAAGCTCGCCAGATTTAACAATTCCTCTGTTTTCCATAATTAAACTCCCTTTAATCAAATAAATACCTTTTAATTAATGATGTATTTTTTTTGGAAATCATGCACTGCTTTTTTAGCTTGTTCTTCGGTATAACCATAATACTTTTGAAGTTTTCCAAAAATTTCTTGCTGATTCCCTTCTATTTGTTTGAGGTCATCGTCTGTGAGTTTTCCCCAAAATTGTTTCATTTCACCTTTGATTTCCATCCATTTGCCTTGAAAAATATTTCGATTCATTATTTTCTCCCTAAAATTAGAAACCTATATAGAATTTTATAGGCAAGTAAATCCTAGACAAAAATTCTTAATAATGCAAAATATTTGCACAAAATATTTGAAATTTTGGCAAATTCATTAGGGAACTTGAGATCATTCTTTTGGAGTGATTCGATGTTTTTAAATAATAATTTCCATAACGGTAACAGGATGTCCTTTAAAATGGTCTGTATCTATGATTCTCCATCCTAAGGATTGGTAGTAATTGGGTATCGTGCGATCAAAAGCAAAAAGATAAAGTATTTCATACCCCATTCTTTTGGCCTGTTCTTTAGTTACTTCCACAAGTCGTTTGCCAAGTCCCTGGTTTTGATATTCGGGTGCTACCGTTAAAGAACCTAACCAGGGCATCAAATCTGGACGAATTCCATCATTTTCACGTAAGCTGCACATACCTATCGGTTTTTCTTGATCGAAAGCGACAAAGGTGAGAGGCATCGTGTCGTAGTTTGCATGGTTACGAAAACGTTGTTCTACAACTTCAAGCGGCACATCAGGTAGCCAAATTTTTCCAAGACCTTCTCGCCACATGCGGGCAAGGTCAGGAATCACATTAAGATTATTTTTTAATAGATCAATTTTAATATCCATGCCGTATTCGAGCCTTTAGAACAAGATTTACCACACTTTATATTTGATCTGCTGCAGATTGTAAACAACACCACTTCAAATAAGAATTTATTTGCATTATTTTATCTATTTATCTAAAAATCATCATTTGTTTTGCTAAAATATTTCATTTAAAAACAAGATATTAAATAGAGTTTTACATAATGAAAAAATGGCTAAACAGTTTATTGATACCTCGCGCACGTTTGAATCCCTATCAATTAGCAGGATGGACGCCTCATCGGGTTGCTGAATCAGGTCTTGGTTGTAAGCTTTTTGCAGATGTAATGATTCCGATGCCCGATGGAGTACATCTTTCTGCAGATGTATACCTACCTAAAAAACCGGGGAGATATCCAGTCATTCTTCAATTTTCTGCCTACAATCGCGATTTGCATACCACAGGACTTCCTACTGGAAATAATGAAATTGGCTCCCCCCCAATTATTACCGATAGAGGCTATGTGCAGGTCATTGTCACTGCGAGGGCAATTGGACGTTCTGAAGGTGATTTTCAATCTTGGCAAAATGAGCAAGAAACACAAGATCATTATCATTGTATCGAATGGGCAGCACAGCAACCCTGGTCAAATGGAGATGTCTGCTTATTTGGCACTTCGTATTACGGTATGAATCAAGCGAGCGTGGCAGTACTTAACCCGCCCTCCTTACGTGCCTTTTTTGCTAATGAAATTTGTACTGATTTTTACAGACATGTTTTCCATTATGGTGGTGTTTTTAATGCTGATTTTTTAAATTTATGGGTGGGAGCTAATTTTAATCCACCCACTGTCCATCGTTACATCGCTCCCTGGAAAAGAGCTTTACTCAGCTATGCCATCAGTTATCCTGGGTTATGGAAAAAGCTCATCAAGCCCAACTTAGATAAAATTATTGGTAGATTTAAAAAAAATCAGGTCATTCCCGAGGCGCTTCGTTGGTACATTCATCTTATGGTAGATAGTAATTCAAGGGAAGAGACTCAAATTGCACAAGGACCGTTTCAAAAATTAAACCAGATTGATGTTCCTTTTGTTGTCGTGCAAAACTTAGGCAATATCGCATTACACCAATTTGGCTGTTACGACCTGTTTGAACATGCCGGTACCCCGTCAAATAAAAAATGGATGATTCTTGGTCCGGCTGAATATGAGTTGCCCGTTTACTCCTGGCAATTAGAGGCTCTTGCTTTTTTTGATCATATTGTCAAAGGGGTTGATAATGGTTATGCCAGTTTGCCTCCCGTACGCTATTGGGTTGAAGGGAAAAATCAGTTTGAATCAGCCACAAATTTCCCTAATCCAGAGACTCAGGTACATAAGCTTTATCTTCAAAAAAAATCGAATCACGCGGAGCTTAGAACATTACACCATCAAATACCCGATGAAGAAAACGATTCCTGGATTTCTATACCTCCAGGAATTGAAGTATTACCGGGAATAGAGCAATTCGAAAAACAAAAACTGGCTTATGAATTAATTTTTCAGCAAGAAACAACAATTGCTGGCCCAATTACCCTCCAGATTCGATACAGTTGTAATGAAATCGACTCCTATATAATCGCCCGATTAGGGAAAATCGATAGTGAGGGACTCTATCATCCTTTGTCTATGGGACACCTTCGACCGGCAACCCGTACCCTGGACCAAACCAATGGTTCTCGCTGTGAAATAGTAATTAACACCTCTATAGTGACGTCTCTTGAACCTAATATTCCTGTTTTATTGCGCTTTAGTATGACCCCAGTGGCAGCCTCCTATAAAAAGGGGGATCGTTTGCTATTAGAAATTGCCAGCCGCAGTGATCAATTGTATGTCAGCATGAAAGAAGGTTTCATTGTTCCATATACAGCAGTTCCGCCTTATTTTTGTCGTAACACCATTCACTGCGGAGCAGATTCATTTATAGAACTCCACTGCAAGCAGAACATGCAAGCGGATTAAATATGAGCAGCCAAGGGGTTGGCAATAGGATTCCTTGGTTCCATTTCCTCTTACACCAAAGCAATCCATCCATACTCATCTATACTAAGAAGAGTTGTTTGTGAGCCAAATAAGGAATAATAATGAGCATTCATTCTGGTAGCGGTCGTGGCGATTTCCATACTCTTTATCGAGGACAATCTGTAGATGACCTGATTATTGAGTACATGGAAGAAAATCATATTCCTGGAATGTCGCTGGCAATTGTTCAAGCACCCTACATCACCCGAGTAGTCGGTTATGGATTTGCTGATACCGAAAAAAAACTTTTAGTTTCGACACGCACACTCTTCCACGTGGGGCAATTAACCCATGCCTATACTGCTGTAGCCATAATGCAGTTACTCGAAGAGGGAAAACTGCAGTTAGATCACTCCGTTTCGAATTATTTATACTTACTTCCGCAAACATGGCAAAAAATTAGCATTCGACACTTATTAACCCACAGTTCAGGAATACCCGATTATACCCAATGTGATAATTTTTCGTTCCACCAAGACTATAAACCTGAGGACCTTTTTAGATTATTTAAGAATCCAGGCTTAGATTTTCCTTCAGGTACCCAAATGCAAGTCAGTGCCACAAATTATTACTTATTGGGTCTTCTTATTGAAAAAATCAGTGGCATGAGTTACGAGAACTATGTAACAAAAAATCAAATCAATCGAGTAGGCTTAAAACGAACTTTTTTTGTCAAAAATAAATCGTCGATTGATAATGAATTGAACAAAGACACCCTACCCTTTAAACACAGCGATTTTTTGCATAATCCCAGCTACATAGACCCTGTTGAAGTGGCTCAAGGTTATAATGCCGAGCAGGAAGCAGTCCCGGACGTCACCTGGACAACTACTTTTTCACACGGCGGTGTTATTGCTTCTGCGGAGGATATTAGCCTATGGGATATCAGCCTGGCAGGTTCTATCTTAGTCAAAGAAAAGGAGCACAGAGATTTTCTTTATCAATGCATAACTTTAGATAATAAAACGATCATTCCTGGGAATGCAGGATGGCTATTCCCTGGACATCCCGGATTAATGGAAATCAAAGGAGCTATTCCAGGATTTTCAGCATTCTTAAGTCGTTTTACCGCAGCAAACGAACTCTTATGTGTCACTTTGTTGGCCAACAAAGAACATTTAACCGATTTAGATATACTTGCCCGAAAAATCGCTGCAGCATTTGACATGAAGCTAGGCGCTCCTGAGGGCTCGGGATCACAAACACTACAAAGTCCTTATTCTGTCTCAAAAACGATAGAACGACTCATTCATATCATTACTCAGCAAGGTGGAAAAATATTTGCTCATATTGATCACAGTAGTGAAGCGCAAAAGGTGAATCAAAAACTACTTCCAACAGAGGTTCTTATCATCGGTAATCCCGCGAAAGGGACCCCATTGATGCAAGAAAATGCAGCAGTCGCACTTGATTTACCCTTGCGAATAATGGCTACAGAAGACGCCGATGGCCAGGTATGGTTAAGTTTCACCGATCCAATACAATTGGGTAAGGAATATCATTTACACAATAAAGAATTAAAACAAATCGCAACCGCTTTGCGCATGCTTTGTGAGAAGGCAGTATCGGCACAAAGTATCATTTAGATCCCCTCATCCGCCCTAACGGGCACCTTCTCCCCAATGGGAGAAGGGAAATACCTTCTTAACTTAATGGCAATACACTCAAACTGTTTCTTCTATTTCATAATCCTGAATTAATGCAGGATGTTCGGGTGATAATGTAAAACTCACTTTAAGATCCGCATGTTCACCTTTAAGAATAAAATATCCTCGTAATTGATTTTCTGGAATTACCCTACCAACATTGAGAATTTTTCCTGCCTTCGCAAACAGTTCTTGGGTTTTCTTTTGCAACGATGCAATGGATGAATCCAAAAAGAAATTCTCAGCAAATACGCCACTGGCTTTTGCATCCCTCCATGTAGGCAGTAATTTCAGCAATGCTTTTTGTCGCTCATTCAATATTCGTGAAGGCGGTAACTCTCTGGGTTTAAGATGTGCCTGATTAATAAGCTGATTAACGGCTTGAATGTTAATGGTCTCTGCAGAAGCGTAGGTCACGTTGGTTAATAGAACCACGCCCATACCGTATTCGGGCAATAGAAGCCAATTACTTCCAAAACCTGGTAATCCACCGCTATGTCCCACTGCTACCTTGGCATTACAGTCCCTTGACCATCTTAATCCATAGCCGTAAGCACTTATTGTTGGGCACGCTCTGCCATATACTTCATCTTTTGAATCGACTGCATAAAATCGCCAAGGTTGATGCATTTCACGTATTGAACTTCTTTTTATTGGGCCTGTTTCTGCATCATCTCGCGCAGGCCAGGCGGCCTGATGCAGTGTAAGGTAATGGCTAAACGATTCAATGGAAGCAATCATTCCCCCCATAGAAGCATAACTACCATCATGTAAGATAGGCTCTTCCTGCCAATCTCCATTAATCCATTGATAACCATGTGCTAATTGATTGGGTGGAACCCGAGCATATTCCCAAGCCACCTCTTTCATATTCAGGGGCTGCCAAATGTTTGCCGCAATATATTCTTGGTAGGGTACTCCTGATACCTTTTTAACAATCAACCCTAGGAGGGCAAATCCCAAATTACTGTATTCAAATGATGTCCCAGGGACATTGGATAGTGAAACTCCTTGCTTAACCAAAGCAATCAGTTCTTCATCAGTTTTATTCAGATTTCTATCTCCCCAGGGATTATCTTCTGGGAATCCGGCAGAATGAGTTAATAAATCACGAATTCTAATCTCTGGTGCGTCTTGAGTTAATTTTTGATCCTTTAATTCAGGAATATAAAGTGATGCAGGATCATCTAACTTTAATTTGCCCTCATCGCGCAGTTTTAAAATGGCCATGGCGGTGAAACTTTTAGTCATCGATGCGATACGAAACATCGACTGAGGGGTAGCAGGAATTTTTTTTGCAATATTCGTGTAACCACCACTTCCTGTGTGGACCAAACGACCATCTAGAATAATCCCATAAGCATAGCCAGGGACATGATTCTTTTCTGCATACTGCTGATACATCTTATCAATGATTGGGAATGTTGCCTGAATGGCTGCAAGTCGATTATTCTGAGTAAAAACGGGTGGCAGGTAGGAGTTGTTCTCACTGATTGCAACCAAGGGGAATAGCGTAGTGAGAACCAAAAATTTTCTTGCGATAAAATGATGCATCATGGAACCTAATTAATCCGTTAAGAAAAGCGAAGAGTATATAATATTTGTTGACTGAAATAGACTTAAAATGAAAAATAAGATCTGTAACTAGCGACCATGCTACAGGGATAATCAAATGAAATTCTCCACATTATTAAGAATGATGCGCTTTTGGCCACCTTTTTGGGGCGCTGGAATTAGTGTAAAAAACTTTCATCCTGATGGCACTCATATTGTTGTTCAAATGAAAATGCGCTTTTGGAATAAAAATTATGTGGGAACGCATTATGGTGGTTCGATGTACTCCATGACCGATCCATTTTATATGTTGATGCTCATGCATTTATTAGGCAAAGGATACGTTGTTTGGGATAAATCAGCGTCTATACGCTATAAAATACCCGCTAAGGGAACTATTTATGCACGATTTGAATTATCCCGAGAACAGGTCGAAAAAATTCGACTTGAAGTCAACGAAAGGCAAAAAATTGAGTCAGAATTTATTGTTCCTATAACCGACAAAGAAGGAAAAGTCGTTGCAGAAGTAAAAAAGATTCTCTCGATTATCAAAAAATAAAGGGTTATTTAATCAAATAATCATTGTTAAAAGGAAATAACATGCCAATTGATTCTTTTTCAGAAGAAGAACAGACCACCCTCTTAAAAATCTATAACGAGACTAAAACAGATAAAAATAAAATTCCTTCCTTGGTACGCAATTACCACTCTGGCTGGCCCCTTTTGCAAGTAAGCCTGTTCAGTGTGACTCAAGATACGGCCGATCCGATTAAGTATCTCCCCGTATTAGGCGGGGGAAATTGTCATTTCTTCTACATTGGTGCATTTAATTTTGCAAGTCTTTTAACAAAAATCCCCGGAAGTATGGAAATAAGTATCCCTTTTCCTCCACACCCCAAAAGAGAATTCGTTAAAGCGGATAATATCCATTCATTTTTAAAATCCTACAGTATTCACCACAAAAAATGGGGAATTACAATTTCCAGTAATTCAGGATTTTACGGTAAAAATTTAAATGTTGTGCTTCCCGAGGGAAATGCAAAACAATTTCGCGATGCGTTGACTCATAGCTTTTCATTTGCATTAAAAAAAGGGGCTTCGCTCAGAGCGATTGACGGATGGTCTGAGTCCGAATATACACAAAAAGAAATTGAAGAAGCAATTAACCCTGAGGTTGCTGTTTTTCACAATGGTCAAATTTTTATTGATTTAGGAATGTTTTTAGAACAAAAAGTAAAAGATGCGGAGGTAATCGCATTATTTAAAAATCTATTCAAAATTGAACCTTTTTTGGAGCTCCAAAAGCGATACCCGGAACTCAAACCCAATGCGCTCAAAGCGATAGAAGTAATTCATGAGCCCCCTGCAAAAACACCTGAACTCACCCGGTTCAAAACAACCTCGTTCTTCAAGGAGGAAAAAAAGGAACCCTCCCTCATTGATGGCCAAGCCTCTCGTGTGTCTTGCCAGAGATAAAACCGAATGGATAAACCATAATTCATGGTATAGAAATCAAACATCAACTTCCAAAGGTAAAAGTGTATACTTTGACTCCAGGCTCATTCGCAATAATCTCTAGATAGCCGCGGGTGAATTTCTCTTGGGAAACGAGCTCATAAAGAGAGTATTTATCGATTAGTATACTTTTTTCTTGGAGCTTTTTACCGGACTGTGCATCGGTTAAAATGACTCTAACCTTAATAGGTTTTGCAGCGCTATTTCCCATAACGGCATAGACTTTGCGTGCATTAAATTGTATTTTGATCGCTGCATTGACGTCTTCTGCGAGAAGAAACTCTGCATTGACTTGCCATAATCCTTCTAAACTCCATGCATTAGTCGATAATATATCAGCAAAATGATATTGGGTCGTCTTACCTTTAATCAGTTCTGGACTGTAATTAGAGTCAGCCTTCGCATATCCTAAATAGGTTTCTGGTGTTTGGGTGAGATTGAAAGAGGCGTTTTGCAACGATTTTAAGGTGCTTAAATCCTTAATGCCCAATAAAAAGCGAATATTGTTTTCCATAACATCGTAATCTCCTTCACCAAAACGTCTGTAAACCACTTTGCCTTGCTTATTAATTAAATAATGTGCAGGCCAATAATGATTCTGATAGTTGCGCCAGGTAACGAACTGACTATCAAGTGCTACAGGATATAAAATCCCATATCGACTCACTGCCGCTTTGACGTTATCCAGATTTTTTTCGAAATCAAATTCAGGGGTGTGAATTCCAATAATAACCAATCCTTTATCATGATAGCGAGTATACCAGTCTTTGATATAGGGCAAAGTGCGCAAACAGTTGATACACGAATAAGTCCAGAAATCGATTAAAACGACTTTTCCATGCAAATCGACTAAACGTAATGGAGCTGAATTAATCCAAGCATCAATACCTTGTATCGGTGGTGCCGGATAAGGAAACCATAAACCATTAATGAGTGAGTTCGACGTTTTAATTCCTGTTTGAGGAGTAACGGAAGAGGAAACAACCGCTCCCTCAAAGTAGATCATATAAACCACACTGGCAATAATTACCCCGCCTAAAAATTTACGAAAAAGGGTGGCGCGTTTTTTAAAAAAGTCGAACGTATTTATTAGTTTTTTCCCATAAAGGGAAATAATAAACATAGGGATGGACGCTCCCAGGGCAAAAGCCATTAAAGCAAAGAAACTGGACAGGGTTGTTTTTTGTAATGCGGTTTGTACGATAATTGCAGCCAAAATCGGTCCTGCGCAAGGAGTCCAAATAATGGCAATGATTCCGCCCAATAAAAGGCCATTCCAAAACCCTCCTTCGGATTTATTGGCTACTGAAAAAAAATTGCCAATGCGGGTAAACCCTTGCGTTAGTTTGCCAAATTGCTCTGTTAAATAATTGGAGATCATCATGACCCCTAAAAGAAGCAAAATGCCATAACCGATATGACGCACTAAATTAAAATCAATATTTAAGTAATGGATCAATTGATGTGAAAAAAATACAAAGAAAGAAAAAAACAAAGTAAAACCAATAATTATTCCAATAGGCCTTTTTTGGGATCCACTCAGTGAGCTCGCTAAAAAAATGGGTAAGATGGGCAGAATGCAAGGGGAAATAATAAGGCCAAATCCTTCAATAAATCCCAAAATAATATTAAGAAAATTTGCTTCCATTTATAATTCCGGAAATCAATACTCTCTGTTATTCATTTAGAAATTTTCTCTTCTCCCCTAGCCCTGGATCAAGGTTAGAGTAAGCAGAAAATTTATCACAGGTCTACCTAATGGACTATGTACTTATAAACGTACATGCGCCCCACTTTCCTGTAACCGTTTCGCAACGACTAGTTGAATATTGTCTCTGGCTCGCGCAGGAAAGTATTGATAAACCGCTAAAAAATCTCGAGCGTTAATCGTAAGGAATTGACAAGCAGTTATTGTACTAATGCGCGCTGTTCTGCGAATATTGCGTAAAATGGCAATTTCCCCGAACACATCGCCTGGACCTAAAGTGTTAATACGCTTCCATCCCATAGATTGCGTTTTTATGGAAACTTGCACAGTGCCTCGAATAATAATATAGAGCATATCACCTATTTCACCTTGCTCTATGACGATTTCTTCAGGCCTATAGTTTGCAATAACACATTTATCGGCTAGCATTTTTTGTTCAATAAGACCAATACCTGTAAAAATAGTCGCGCGAGAAAGTATGGGAATTAGATCTGCTTGAGGTAGATTATGACTCAGTTCCATAGTACTTTCTCCTTTGTATGTTCTATAAGACTCTAATTACAGTATAGATTGATTTATCTCAAATTATTAAACTTTAAAGGAATTAAGTAAGGGGGACTCAATGAATTAAGTGTTACAATTCGTCCTAATTGGCCTGATTTCTGGATAATCAAATTTCGTCGCTACAAAAAATTTGACTTACAACAGAGATAATCCGAGTTGAGTTAATTGCTTACCCATTGTTTTTTAACTGCTCTTTTCGGTGATGGTGAATCCTTTGCAGCAAAATGATTGTTTAAATTAAGCACATGTCCAGTCGATTTTTTTATCTAATTGATGACGCGGATAATAATTTCTCAACGGTTGGCAAAATAATTGACTTAGAAACAATAAAAGACCAATCAAATCGGCTACCCCGCCTGGACTAATCCCAGACTCGGAAAAAAGTCGATGGATTTCCAAGGCCTTCTGTCGTTGTGCTGGCAAACTATCTGTAACTGATAGCTCTCTGATTCTGGATTTTGCGTAATCTAGGCCAGGTTTTCCTTTTCTATAAAGAATATTTGTATCATCCATATTCTGTAAAAGTGCCACATAAGCGAATAAGCACGCAGCATCCAGGGATTGAGTATCAACAAAAAGTGCAATGAAATCAGGAAGCAAATGAAAAATTAAATCATAACCACGTATTGCCATCTGCCTGGCATCAATGACTTCGTATTGTCGACGTACAATGGCCCCGTGACTGTCTGGATTTCCTTGATGATTTTGTAAATGCTTTGGCCAATCATTCAATAACTGCTGGTGCACATCAGCCGGTGTAAACCATTTCTTTTCTTGACCTAAACGACTCACTGAGACACAGGTAATACCCAAAGCAAAAATAGCACCACGATGTGTGTTCACTCCCCGAGTTTTTTTGAGCATGCGCTCTTCCGCTTCTATCGCAATGTGTTTTAATTCGTCAAAAGAACGGGTGACTAATCCCTTTTTTGTTATGTGATAAAAATAATGACGCAAGGTAAAAAGACTGCGATAAAACGTACCGCCGTTCATATCGTGATGGGCACCGGCATCCACAAAACTGACTAATCCTGGTTTTGGGTAAGCTTTCACTTCAAAATAAAGTGCTCTGACTGCCATTTTGGCGAGTGCTCTTTCACAGCATGGTGTAGTATTCATAAAGTTCAGTTCGTGATAATAGGGCAACTTGGTCCTTACTCTTACACAACAGTTTTTTTGCAGATAAATCGAGTAACTCTTTAATTGGGATATCACCAAAATGAGGAAAACGTACCTCACCATCTATCGTTCGCTTAAATTTTTTGGTTAATGCCTGAATTGTTTCATGTAAATCACTCCAAGAATATCCTTGATAATAGATAAGTAAATCAAGATCTGAAGTCTGGTTAACAAAAGTGTATCCAGATAAATAATGAAATAAAAATGAGCCATAAACGGCAATATCCGAAACGGGATATAAATCAGCAATACGCTGTAAATCCGTAATCTGATAATGCCGTGAGAAAAATTCATGCATCTCGATAAGTTGAGGAAGGAACTTTTGTGTTTGCACAAACGAGGGAGCAACTTGTAAACCAACCCGATGTTTTTGATTGTCGTGCAACAGAGTTAATCCTAAATTAATTGTTTCTTGACTGGCAAATTGTTTGGCATAAATACAAGGCAGTCCTCGTGCAAGCCAAAGAGCAGTCTTTTCGGCAATCATTTTCCGATCTTCATGACATGACTTAATCACAAAATCAGCATGAGGCTTAAGATAAATTAAATGATGCCGTTGTGCATTCATAAATGATTGGCCACTTTATTGATAATCGAGAATGCAAGCTTTCTGCCCCCCCGCTCACTACCCAAGAGTGCCCGCTCGTCCTTTGTATTATTTTTTTGGATCGCTAAATTAATTTTCTCAGCCAATTCAGATGGATTTACGATTTCATGTATCCCACCCAATTCATAAAAATTTTGCACTCCCGGGGCGAAAACGGGAAATGTTTTACTGAGTTCCTTGAGAGTATCCAATTCTATTTTGGTTACTTTTGCAATGCCTTCCAACCACATCACCGCTAAGGCGGCATCCGGTAAGGCTAAAATGGTATCTGCAGTCAAGCCATAAGCAATAAAAGCGCCCCCTAATGCCTGGTTATAAACGAGAGATATCAACGCATTTCCTTGCTGTCGCAGACACTCCAAACATTCAAGTAAATGACCAAAATATTGTTGCATCCCCAGCCATTCATCGCGCATGGTTAACTCCTGTCCAGCAACATCAACTAAAAGCAAAACAGGATCTTGTGATTGACTCTCAAGAATATCAATGACATGCTGGGCCATAATCAAGGCTTGCTCTGCTCCCAAAAATGTAGATTCCTTGACTCCAAGAAGATGAAGCGGCTGATTCTTCAACGTCGCATACCCATAAATAACGGATTGGTTTTCTGTCAACTGAATATCCTGAGAAAATATCTGTTTGAGAAGGCCCTTTAAAGCGATCATTTCTTATTCCTTTTGTATTATCGCAGACTAAATACCCTTGCAGCGAATCCCGGCTATCAAACACCCGAGCGACAAGTCATTCGACTACGATTTTATATCTTTAGCTGCCTGTAAAAAGGTTTGCTCGTCCATATCAAAAAGCGTTGCAGCATACTTTGGCGCTACGTGACTCAGATAAGCCCCCTCTTCTTGATATCCTTGCGTTTCTTGAAAGCGTTTTTTTAACAGAGCCTGTTTTAGTTTCAAAGAGTTAAGATTCAGCGGCACTTGCTTATCAAGAGCAGCAAGCAATTGAGCGCGTATCGCTGCAACATCTGAACCTACATAGCTATGAGCAATATCCTGTAAATAGCGGGTTTTTCCGCCGTATACACGCCAAACCAAGGCTCTATCCTGTGAATTAAAGGCATTGACACCTGCGACAGCTTGAATCACCTCGGGGCCAGATACGCCAATCCGCCCTGTTTCATTAGTAATGAGATAATCCAGACACCCAGAAATGATTCCCATACCGCCAAAAGCACCGTTTCTACCGCAAATAACTCCTATTGTGGTTATTCCATGAAGTCTTGCCTCAAAAATAGAGCGGATTGTTTCTGAAATTGCAATTTCCCCTGCATTCGCTTCGTGCAATCGTACACCACCACTATCAATGAGCAGGATCACAGCCTTAGTCTCAGTTGCAATTGCTGCCTGGAATAGACCAGTAAGCTTCGCCCCATGAATTTCGCCCACAGCACCGCCCATAAAATCCTTTTGTTGCGCCGCGACAAGCACTTTATTTTTATGGAGCAGAGCAGAACCAATGACGATGCCATCGTCTGATTCACCAGGTAAATTTAAAGCAGCCAAATAGGGACTGTATAGTTTCTCGTCAGCAAGCCACTCCGTGAACGAATCTTCATCAAATAGAACCTGGATTCGTTCTCGAGCATCAAGCTCTTCATAATTTGTTCCTATTTTGTGATTGCCTTGAAACTCTTCCAACGCTTGCCCTAAACGTAATAAAACAACCGCTGGAGTTGCTCCATTATCATTGATGGTAAATTGCAAACCCACAGGCTGGTATTGATTCACAAAATCTCCAATAACCATTTTCCAAACGGGTTTATAGTGCTCAATTGCCGTCTGGACAGTAAAAATTGTTTCTGACGTCGAATTGGTTTCAATTATAACTTCCAGATTCCCTGAGCCAACCACGCCACAAACTGTTTTTTTACCTTGAAGACGTTCACCAGAAAGTGTAAAACGAAATTCCATCTGTTCCATATCTTTGCCCTACCAATTTCTAAATTTTACAGGCGGTTCATATAAACCTTTGGAGCAAGCAACAAGATCACGAATAGATTTGGCCGCCAATAAATCTCGAGTTGCATCGGAAACTTTAATCCCCAAATCTTCCGGCCGTTTTATTACGCCTCGATGCCGTAACTCCTCCACTTTCATCCGATCGCGCATGACTCCAACTTCAGTATATCCGGCAATACCGCGAATGGCTTGTTCGCGCTCCTCAAGAGTTTGGCACATCAGGAGATTAGCAATTCCCTCTTCAGTCACTACATGACTTACATCCTCTCCATAAATCATTACTGCAGGCAAATCAGCATTCATCGATTTTTGTAAAGCCCAAGCGTCCAATTTTTCCACAAAGGTAGGTTGTGTTGCACTCTGAAACGTTTCTACCATTTGAATCACCAATTTCCTTCCTCGAGGCATTTTAGTTCCCAGTGCTTGGCTGCGTTCTTGCCCTGCCTTTAACCAAGCATAAGAAGAATGGCGTCGACCAGGAGCATCACAGCCCATATTTGGCGCGCCGCCAAAACCAGCTATGCGCCCCTCAACTGCTGTAGAACTATTTCCCTCAAGATCCATCTGCAATGTGGCACCGATAAAAACATCACATGCATAATGCCCAGCTAACTGGCCTAACATCCGATTCGAACGAAGCTCCCCTTCTTTACCTGTGAAAAAAATATCGGGGCGAGCCGCAGCATAGCGGTTCATGCCGACTTCTCCTCCAAACGGATAGATTGTCTTCACAAATCCCGCTTCAATAGCAGGAATCAAAGTAGGTAAAGGATTAACCACCCAGTGTTGGCATATTTTTCCCTTTAAGCCCAATGATTCACCATAGGTGGGTAAAAGCAATTCAATAGCACAGGTATTAAATCCTACGCCGTGA
This sequence comes from Legionella sp. PATHC035, assembly GCF_026191115.1. Lineage (NCBI taxonomy): Bacteria > Pseudomonadati > Pseudomonadota > Gammaproteobacteria > Legionellales > Legionellaceae > Legionella > Legionella sp. PATHC035. Next base: position 1,039,442 of record NZ_JAPHOT010000001.1, read on the forward strand.
TTTAAGATATTCACTTGATAAGGTTCATATATTCCTTTAATGACCATCATCGCCATCAATATTTTGACTTCATCAATTTGCGCAGGATCCCTGGTAAACAGTGGTTCGATATAAGCTATTTCCGGACCTTGAACAATCACATCAACCCAATCTCCAGGGATATCCACGCGCGGTAGGTGCTCAACCAGTTCATTGACTTGCACCACAACCACACCGTTTTTAAAATTAGTCGCTTCAATAAGCGCTGGTGTTTCCTCTGTATTCGCCCCGGTAAATAAGTTTCCGTATTTGTCTGCCTTATCAGCCATCAACAAACACACATTAGGTGTTAAATCTGCAACTAATCGCCCAAACAGTTCATTGTAGGTATGAATATTACCTATCTCAATTTTTTTATCGTACACCATTTTTGCAAGTCGCACCGATTGTGGACCTGAATAAGAAAAATCAATTCGATTGGCAATCCCTTTTTCAAAAACATCAAGGTGTTCTGGCAAAGCAATTGCTGATTGAATCATATGTAAGTGATTGATTTCTTCAGGATTTAGCTGAGCCATTGCCGTAGCCAAAAAACTCGCTTGTTTTTGGTTATCGCCTTCAATACATACTCGGTCTCCTGAGCGTATGAGCAAAGAAAGCACAGAGACTAAATCTTGCGCCTCAACAAATTTGTTGTTTTTAAGATAAGATTGAATCTTGGACAGACGCTTTAGGTATTCTTTTTTATTCTGGTCCCACATTGTTGCTTCCTGCGTTATTATATTTTGAATAGATGCCTTGGGAACGTCTAAAAGTTAGGTTTTAGGCGTTTCTTGGGTATCGTTAGTGCAACTTGAGCCGCGGCTTCACTCTGCGACTTAACAAATTCGACAAGGTCAGCAAAAAAACTCGCCACCCTCCATATAATGCCATTTGATGTTGCTTATATAAAGATAAATAAAATAAGCGTGCTAACTTGCCTTCTATCATAAATCGCTTGGTAATTTTACCCATTAAATTACCAATGACATGATGGCTTAATGTCACTAAAGAGCCATGATCACGATAATGATAAACAGGTAAAGGCTTCCCTTCTAAATATTTATCCAAAATTTTATATAAAAAAAATGCTTGTTGATGCGCTGCTTGCGCCCGTGGGGGAACCGTTTTATCTAAATTGGTTTGAGGGCAGCTTGCACAATCACCAAGAACGAAAATAGAGTCATCAAGTGTTGTTTGCAAGGTTTGCTTCACTAAAAGCTGATTCATATGATTCACCTCCAAACCATCCATGTGCTGCAAAAAATCTGGGGCTTTAATACCAGCAGTCCAAATCACCAGATCGGCGGGAATAAATGGGGTCGACTTAGTCTGCAAACCACATTCTGTCACTTTATCAACTTGTTCGTTGACACAAATTTTTACTCCCATGCGTGTTAATTCCGCAGTTACTTTTTCTGAGAGTTCTTCTGGTAGCGCGGTCAATAATCTGCTTGCCGCCTCAATTAGGGTAAACGAAACAAGGTCAGGCTGAATACCGATGCCATAATTTATAATTTCATGGATTGTGTTATTTAATTCAGCGATTAGTTCAATTCCCGTAGCCCCACCGCCCACCACCACAAGATGAAATGGACCTTGCTGTGGCTGCTGGGAAAGACGCATGAAACGGTTCAATAATTCGCGATGAAAATAGGCTGCCTGGTCTATGTTATCTAAAAACAAACAATGCTCGCGAACCCCAGGAATATTGAAATCATTAGCCACACTTCCCACCGCAATAAACAAAATATCGTATGAGACGGCTCGCTTAGGCAGAACTTCTTGCTCGTGACTGTAAAAAGGGGACAAATAAATCTCTTTTTTGCTTCGATTTAGACCTTCAAGAGCTCCTAAAACAAAATGGAAATGATGAGTCGCTGCATAAGCAAGATAATCAACTTCGTTTTCATTGGTAAACAAGCTACCTGCAGCAACCTCATGCAATAACGGTTTCCAAATATGAGTGGGTGTGCAATCAACTAAAGTTATAGATGCTTTACCTGTTCTTCCAAACTTCTTCCCAAGTAATGCTGCTAACTCCATTCCTCCTGCACCACCACCTACAATAATGATGTTCGGTATCTGAACTTTATTTGGCATAAAAATTCTTCCGTGAAATAAATTATTATTATAGTAAGCTTTAAACAACTCCTCTTTCAATTTCCGTAAACGTATGAGTTCCTGGGGAGAGTTTTTACCAACCTGCGTCGATCACTTGTATCGCCTGAGCCTGAACGTTTTTTTCCCGTTTAATCACTGTGAAACTGACACTCATGTAATGGGATGATTTTAGTTTTTTTAATCCATTTATGTGCAACCCAGATCATGATAAAAAGTGGCAAACCAATGTAAGAAATAAGCAAACCATACCAATCAATAGGGGTCGCCATTAACGCAGTATAATTCTGTCCGCCAATCACAATGAGGCATACGCCAAAAGCAAACAAGGGGCCGAAAGGATATCCCTTAGCCAAATAAGGAAGCTGGGCAGGATCTTTTCCTTGATGCAAATAAGCTTTGCGAAAGCGATAATGACTTATTGCTATTCCCATCCACGCTATAAAACCCGAAAGGCTTGTTGCATTGAGGAGCCAAAAATAAACAGTGCCATTACCAAAAATGGAAGACAAAAAAGCCAACATGGCTACTGCGCTCGTTAAGGCTAAAGCATAAATCGGTATTCCTCTTCGGTTGACTAGAGAAAAAATTCGGGGCACATGTCCCTCCTTGGCTAAATACCATAGCATTCGACTACCCACATACATACTTGAATTAGCGGTCGATATAACGGCAATAAGAATCACCGCATTCATAATCATTGCTGCAAATGCTTTATTGTATTGTTGGAACACTAAGGTAAAAGGGCTCATTACCACATCAGAACTGATCAACTGTGGTGCAGTGTAGGGAATTAAAAGACTAATCACAAAAAGTGATAAAACGAAAAAAATCAGTATCCGCCAAAAGACCATTTTTATCGCTTTGGGAATCGTTTTATCAGGATGAACACTCTCCCCTGCAGCGACCCCGATAAGTTCCGTTCCTTGAAAAGAAAAACCCGCTGCCACAAAAGCACCAAGAATACCGATCCATCCGCTATGAAATGGGGCATCACCAATGCGCCAATTTTGAAAACCACCTGCTTGATACTCTGTAAAACCGAAAACCAAGAAAAATCCAGTGATGATAAACAAGACAACGACTGAAATTTTAATCAATGATAGCCAATATTCCATCTCGCCGAATGCTTTAGTTGAGATTGCATTAAATCCGATAATCAATAAGAGAAAAATAGAACACCAAAGCAAAGATGAACTCTCAGGAAACCAAAAATGCATGATTAATGCAGAAGCAGAAATTTCTGATGCAATATAAACAGCGCAGCTATACCAATAATTCCATCCCAGTGCATACCCTAAAGAGGGATCAAAAAAACGGGCTGCATACACATAAAATGATCCACTAGTCGGTATTAATGCTGCCATTTCACCAAGGCTGGCCATCAAGAAATAGACCATAACCCCCATAATCAAATAAGCTAGCAAGGTACCACCAGGCCCAGCCAAGGATAAAGCATTGCCACTCGCTAAGAAAATACCCGTTCCAATAGAACCACCCAAGGTGATCATTCCCAATACACGCGCATTGAGCTTTCGCTGGAGCGACGGTTCGGAAGTTAAATCATGCATCATTCAATCCTTGAATCCAGTAAAAAGAAGGTTCTCACGCTACCAATAATTCGCTTGACCTCCTGCGACACATTTATTCTTAATGGTTTTATTCATTAATCATTAAGAAACTCACAAAGTAGACGCTGAAAATGGTGGGTTCCTTGTTCTTTTGTGGGTGAGAATCGACCCGAATCGTAAAAACGCGAACGGATCCCCCGTTGCACCGACTCGACGACGGCTTCATCTTCACGTTCCACCTTATCCAAATCGCCCCCAGCTCCTTTACCTAACTTGGATTCATCAAGAACGTATGTTAAGAATGACACCTTAGTTAATTCAGGTCCTAAGGGCTTTACTACATTTACAGAGCATCCCCACGGATAGAAGTTAAGCATCGTATTTGGGAAAATCCAATAATAATAAGCCGCTACTTGTTTCCCGTAATCAGGGGAGTCTTTGGGCAAATCAAAACATTCTTCACCCTGACTGGCTAGGGCTAATTGCAAATTGCAATAACGATAAAGCTCTGTGGTATAAGTAGTGCAATCAATCACCTTTCTTAATGAATGATGGACAAAGGGGATATGCAATGCTTCCAGATAATTTTCGCAATACAATGCCCAATGCGCTTTGACTAGATAATCACGGGAACGATTGCTATCGAGACGCATTTTTTCCATGGGTAACCAAAAAAGACGTTCTTTAATCTCCGCAAATACATCGCTAAATGACATCTGTGGCGCCAATGAAGCAAAAAGAAAGGGCTCAAGACAATCCAATGGAATTTGCGGTAAATTGTCCTTTTGAGTTGGAAAGTTGCAGGTTTTCTCAAACTCAGGCATATGCAAAAGGTCACCATTAAGGTTAAACCTGCGGCCATGATAGGAGCATTTAATTTTCTCGGCAGAACAGGGCGCCTCGATCAGGATATTACCTCTATGAGTACATACATTACTGAGACAACGGAAGCGGTCTTGTTCATCATGTACCAATAACAAAGGCTCATCCAACAATCCTGGTAATAAGGTAAAAGGTACCAGCTGCCCCTCTAATCGCAAATCTTCAGTGCTGCAGCAAAACTGCCAAGTCCTGGCAAATATTTTTTCTTTTGCTTGTTCGAAACATTCTAAAGACGTATAAAAATGTGCAGGTAAAGTAGCGGCTTGTGCAATATCAGGATCGACGTAAAACTTATTCATGATCAAACTTCCTTATAAATATTCCTATCTTTAAACTTATTATTGAAAAATTGTTGGAATCGATACCATAAGTACAAAAAACCTCTTTGTCTTTCCCGTACCGATGCGAGATAAGCGATGATTTTTCAATAAAGCCTTACCGATTGGGCAAGGCACTTTGGCGATATTAAAACACCAATCACTTGGGTTATCCATATCTTGCATTATCGCAACCAATCACTGCTGACAAAAACTGTCAGCACTATCTTTTAAACTCATATCTCCGTTCAATCAAAAGGAGTTTATTATGCATCTTGATCCCAATTTAGTAATTTTTTACGTCGATAATCCTTTAGTCAGTGCACCTTTTTATGAGAGGATACTTAGGAGTCAACCGATTCAATCATCCCCTACTTTTGTCATGTTTTTATTGAAAGCAGGCATGCGTTTGGGCTTATGGTCGAAACACGATGTTGAACCCCATGCTACTCTTTTTGGGGGTGGAAATGAGCTTTCACTGCAAGTGGACGATGATGGTGCAATTGATGCGCTTTATTCACTCTGGAAAAAGCAAGGAATCCAGATTGCGCAAATGCCAGCAATAATGGATTTTGGTTACACTTTTGTAGCACTTGATCCAGATAATCATCGGATTCGCATTGTCTCTTTGAATCCTCAGCTCAAAGCGGCTTAAGGAAAATAACGTTGAGGAATTATGCCAATACTTTTCCCTTTTTCCCCTTGGAAAAGGTGTCCATCAGAGCGGATGAGGAGATTAATCAAAATTAATGAGCCCTCACCCCTATCCCTCTCTCCAATGTAGGAGAGGGGATCTTGAGTTGTTTCATTGCCTCATTGAGGGCTTCCCTTCTCCCCTTGGGGAGAAGGTGCCCATCCGGGCGGATTAGGGGATTAATCAAAGTCAATGAGCCCCCACCCCTACCCGTCTCCCACAAGTGTGAGAGGGGATGCTTTAACTCCCCACAAATGGAAGAGCAGATTTTCACTTAAAACTCCAGCTGAAAAAAAACCTCAAATAAATTATGATTAGCTCACAGAATAAAAAACTAAAGGGCCTACAATGAATGTATTGGTTACTGGTGCATCAGGTTTTATTGCCTCACACATTGTAACGGATCTCATTGCGGCTGAGCATGCAGTCACGTGTTGTGTGCGCGATGTGGCATTCACCCAAAAATTGTTCCCTACGGCACGGGTGATAGCCTGTGATTTTATCCGTGATCAATCCATCAGTCTCTGGGTAGAGCGTTTGCAGCATATTGATATCGTCATTAATTGCGTAGGAATTCTCTACCATCCTAATAACAAGATAATATGGTCAATTCATTATCAGACACCAAAAATCTTATTTGATGCATGCGTCCAGGCCAGGGTTAAAAAGATTATTCAAATCTCTGCTCTTGGCATTGAGACATCTGAAGTCGCCTATGCTCAAAGTAAAAAAGCAGCTGATGACTATTTACTTTCCCTTCCTATTCCATCAATTATTCTACGTCCATCCTTAGTTTATGGACGTGGTTCTTATGGCGGTTCCTCTTTATTCCGTGGTCTTTGCGGATTACCTTGGATTACCCCTGTGCCCGGCAAAGGAAGGCAGGAGTTTCAACCCATTCATGTTGAAGACTTATCTAAAGCCACCATCAAACTGATAGAACTCCCTGCAGGTCCAAATTTGCTATTACACGCTGTAAGCGCAAAACGGATTAGCCTAAGTAATATGTTGTATCACCTGCGTGCATGGCTGGGTTTTGCAAAATCAAAATTGTTTTTTGTCCCTGAAAAATTTATCCAGCTGGCATCATTTATTGGCGATTTAATCCCCTATTCCGTTTTAAATACTAACTCGTATAAGCTACTTGTGCAAAACAGCATCACAAGCCCTGAAGAGGCCCAAGCTTTTCAAGATAAAATTGGTTTTACTCCTCAAGAATTTCCTAATGGAATGTATCGCCATCCTAGTTCGATTCAAGATCGTTGGCATGCACGACTTTATTTTCTTAAACCAATATTACGGTTTAGTATTGCGTTTATTTGGTTATTTACTGCAATCAGTTGCCTTTTTTTCTACCCCAAAGCGGCTTCGTATGGACTTTTGGCACAAATTGGAGTGGATCCGTTCTGGCAACCTGTTTTATTTTATGGTGCCTGCATCCTGGATGCAGTTATCGGCTTGGCTGTGTTGAGTAGCAATCGCTTAAAAAAAATCACCATGGTACAAATGGTAATTATTTTAGGTTATAGTGCTTTATTAACCTGGAAACTTCCTAACCTATGGTTTGAACCGTTTGCGCCTTTAGCGAAAAATATCCCCCTTTTGGCTGCGATCTTGGTTTATTTAGCCTTGGAGTCTGATCGATAATGCTCTATTTTTGGCTCAAATTTATTCATGTTATCAGCTCGACTATTCTCTTTGGAACGGGTATAGGAACTGCCTGTACTATGTTGTATGGACATCAAACAGGAAAAACCGAAGTGATTGCGGCTACAACCCGCTATGTCGTGCTTGCAGATTGGATTTTTACTGGAACCTCTGGTTTTATTCAACCGCTTACTGGGCTTTGGATGGTCTATTTAGCCGGTTATGCATGGACCTCATTGTGGGTGATGGGATCAATTATTGGGTATTTAATTGCTGCTTTTTGTTGGTTTCCTGTAGTCTATCTTCAGATTAAGATGCGCGATTTTGCGAGGGAGTCGGCACAAAAAAATATGCCTTTACCTGCTCTCTACTTCCGTTATTTTAAATATTGGTTTTGCTTAGGTTGGCCAGCCTTTATTAGTTTGATTATTGTTTTTTACCTGATGACCAACAAACCTGCCAGTTTTTAATAAGTATTCGAGGGTCACTCCGAGTGCAACAAGAATCTCTCCAGTTACACCGTGCTCCACGGGTGGAGATCGCTCATCAAACTCGGAATGACGGTCAAGGACACAACTGGCTCAATAAAGTTCAAGATCAACCGGGATGCAGCGAAACCTGACTCGGATTTCGCTTACACCCAGACTACCATTACAACTTTCCAGGCTTTGTCGCCTCATTACTCTTCTACAGTAATATCAATTTTTTTCTCTACCGCCATTTCCTTTTTAGGAATTGAAATCTCCAAAACACCTTGTTTGTATTTAGCACTTATTTTTGCGTCATCAGCAGTTTGCGGTAAGCTAAAGCGACGGTAAAAATGTCCTTGTGAACGCTCCATACGTGTATAGTCATCTTTGTTTTCTGTTTTCTCAAAGTAACGCTCTCCACGGAGGGTTAAAATATTATGCTCTAAGGATATTTGTATGTCCTCTTTATTCACTCCAGGAATGTCAGCAAGTACTAAGAACCGATCTTTTTCTTCTTTGATATCTACAGGAGGCGCCCAAGTACTGGTATCAACAATTGAAGAGTCTGTTTGGTGCCCTCTGAAAAAATTGTCTAATAAGGATCCAATTTCATTGTATACAGGGAAATAATCACGTCTTACGATACTCATCACTTTCTCCTAATTGTTATTTGACATACTCCAAAAATAGAGGCGTTTTATTAAATTTCAAGGGGTATTGAATCGTTATTTTTACAAACACATGTACTCGATGCGCGATTAAGTTTATTATCCATAGAAGGACGATTTCTAATAATAAACGGAGGATGACGATGCAGTATCTGATACGAGTTTTAATATTGGGTTTTATTGGAGTTTCCACAAGCTTTGCCAATTCATCAGAAGTACCGATTTTAGGTAAGACAATAACTCAAGCCAAACAACAACAAATGACACCGAAACAAGCCCTGCAACGCTTGAAAGAGGGAAACCAACGCTTTTTAACCAACACCCAAGTAACGAGAGATTATTTAAAGCAAGCACACCAATCCTCTTACGGCCAATACCCATTTGCTGTAGTGCTCAATTGCATGGATTCACGCAGTGTTCCTGAATTATTTTTTGATCAAGGATTGGCTGATTTATTTACTTTACGCGTCGCTGGAAACGTACTCAATGACGATATTCTTGGCAGTATGGAGTTTGCAACCAAAGTAACGGGATCTCGCCTCATTGTAGTCTTGGCGCATACTTCATGTGGCGCGGTAGCTGGCGCATGCAGTGGAGTGCAACTAGGACATCTGACTGATGTTTTAGACAAAATTAAGCCCGTTGTCCAAGAAAGTATGGACGAACAAAAAACAAAAAATTGTGCTGATCCCAAACTAATCGATGCAATCGCTAAAGCCAATGCCTTAAGGATCGTTAGAGAAATACAAAATAGAAGTCCAATAATTAACGATTTAATTAGTAAAAAACAAATTGGCATTGTCGCTGGTGTACATGATATCAAAACAGGTAAAGTAGAGTTTTTTGAGGAAGAACGTTCTGTTCCTCATTAGGATCTGTTTTGTAACCGGGGTGAAGCGTAGCGAGCCCTGGATTTTATGCTGTCATCCCGAAGCCACCAGGGATCTCCTCTCGTGACTCTGTGTCAGGTCATGGAGATTCTCGTGATGCCCGGGATGATGGAGTTACGCGACACACCACATTAGGACATTTTCTTCTTTAATGTATCCATTAAAATATCTTCAAAGTGTTTTTGATTGATTGACGTACAGACTCGCACCGTATTACCCTTTTTATCCACTACAGTAGTCCCCGATCGCTCCTCTGGACTTAATACCACGCTCAATTTTTTGTAATGGGATTTAACAATTGAATTATCATAGGCCACTACTGCAGAAAGTACATCCCAAAAATACCACTTATGCTCAAAGATTTCCGCCTCATTATGATGAAAAAGCTCATAGAAAAAATGATTGGCCAGATTCGTTTGGTTTTGTTTCAATTTTTCATAAAAAGCCCTTGTCACAGGAACCTGATTAGTCACATCCAGGCCAACCAGGGTAATAGGGATGCCTGACCGAAATACTTTATCTGCAGCATAAGGATCAATATAAATATTCCATTCTGCAGTGGTATTTTTAATTGAGTGCTCCACTTCCACCAAATTACCTGGACTCGCTACTGCTCCCCCCATAATATAAATCATTTTAATTTTATTTTTTATTTCTGGTATTTTGGCCACCAGCTCTCCCAGATTGGTTAACGGACCAATTGCTAAAATCTCAACAGGCTCTTTTGCATTTTTTAAAGTAGTTTCCAATAATTGTACTGCATTCTGCGTGGGCATCACGTTAACTTTAGGCAGTAAATCTGCAGCACCCACTAAATTATCAGCGAGTTTCCGTAACCAATCAGGAAATTGATGCGTTCCAGTCATTGGGTTATTACGCCCACAGGCTAGAGGAATTTTTTCATGATGCATTAAGGCCAGCAATCCAGCAACATTCCTTAATCCTGAAGCACAATGAGCCTCGCCAGTACCGACTACGGTTATCGCTTTAATATCGATATCTTTTTGTGCTAACAAATAAAGAATTGCCAATTCATCATCCACCCCCACATCCGTATCAATAATAAAAGGCCTCATTGCATTTGCTAAAGGCAACAAACAAAATAAACTGAAAAAGACAAACGCTTTTACTGCCAAATTCACAATGAAACCTCCGTTTCTGCATCAAGTTTTTTAATAGTTACTAGGGCGATACAACACAGAATTGCACTCACCATCAAATAAAAGCTGGGGGCAAGATTCGTGTTCAATTTTTCGATTAAATAAGTAGCAATAAACGGGGTTAAACCTCCGAAAAAAGCAAACGCAAGATTATAAGAAATAGCGATCCCAGTATATCGAATTGAGACTGGGAACAATTCAACCAGCAAGCTGGGATAAACCATAATAAAACTACTCAAAATAGCAAAAATAGCTAAAGCAATGGCAAGAGATAAAGTGGTTTGCTTGGCTAAAAGGATAAATAAGAGATAACTTAATAAAATAAAACCAATCGCACCCACCAAAAGAACTAACTTACGCCCTACTCGAGTACTATACCAGCAAAAAAATACCAATAGTGAAGAGAAGAAACCCAAATTAATCGTATTAAACAAGGTCGCTTGCTGTTTCTGATAAGCAAGGATTGTTGAAAGATATGTGGGCATATACAAGAATAATAAATTAATCATTACGGAACCCAGGCAGGTTAAACCGATACCTTGTAAAATCTTTCGCCAGTGTAAGGTAATTGCTTCAATAAAAGGAATTCGCGTATTCTCTGTTGAATTCTTAAATGCGAGAAATAAGGGGCTTTCAGCCAACCGTTTACGAATGTAGAAACTGAATATGCCCAGCAGTCCACCCAGTATAAACGGGAGGCGCCAACCAAAGTTTAGCAATTGCGCATTTGAAAGTTGATTCGTGAGGATTAAACTAATCAGAGCCCCTAAAAAAATACCTAGATTAAGAAAAGAAAAAATCACACCGCAGGCCAATGCTCGAGAACGCGGATTCACATGTTCACAAGCAAAAGTTAATGCCCCAGGAATTTCACCTCCAATCGATAATCCTTGCAATAACCGCAAAAAAATCAAAAGAATACTCGATAAGATTCCTAGGTGCTGATAAGTGGGTAAAAAGCCAATAAGGACTGTTGGGACAGCCATAAGGATAACTGAGAAAATAAACGTTTTCTTACGACCGTATTTGTCTCCAAAATGGCTAAAGGCAATTCCGCCTAGGGGACGGATTAAATAACCAATTGCAAAAATGGCATACACACTCATCAGAGAAGCGATTGGGTCCGTTGCTGGGAAAAAAATTTGGCTGATTATCGGTGCAAAAATAACGTAAATGACAAAATCATAAAATTCCAAAGCACCACCCAAAGAAGCAAGGAAAATAATTTTTCGCTCACTAGAACTTAGTCTCAGCTCATGCACTTACACATCCTTTTTTTTAGCAAAGCTTTAAAATATCATAACTTTGCACTACGCTCATGAATTATTTAAATTAAGTATTTGTTCCTATTTTATTTTTCTGCAGCTTGGCTGAAAAAAACCAGTATAGGTTAGGAAAATTGCTCCTCTTACACTAAACTCCTCCAGAAATAGTTCTTTTTTTAAAAGTTTAGTATTATCAATGGAAGTAGCACATTGTTCTGATTATCCATGAAAAACTATTCCATATCTCAACAAATTATCCAGCGTGTTGAGGCGGCTGTTACCGAGGCTCAGATTGGTGCTTATAAAAAGGACGGGGCCGTTTGCATTCGCCAAATTTTAAGCGCTGAAGAAATGGAATTACTTCGCGAAGGCATTGAACTCAACCTAAAATCACCCAGCCCTAGGGTTAAAATTGCAAGTAACCTTGATGATCCAGGGCTATTTATTGAGGATTTTTGCACTTGGCAAACCAATCCTCATTACCAGCAATTTATTTTTACATCACCGATTAGTCTTATTGCAAAGAAACTCATGGGGAGTAAAAAAACTCGACTTTATCATGATCATCTTTTAGTCAAAGAACCAGGTACTCGACAAAGAACTCCCTGGCACCAAGATCAGCCTTATTACAACATTGAAGGAAGACAAAATTGCAGTCTATGGATACCTGTTGATCCAGTACCACGCACTTCCACTTTAGAGTTCGTTGCGGGGTCTCATTTAGGACCTTGGCTTATGCCTCGCTCTTTTATGGATAATCAAGCAAAATGGTTTCCTGAGGGAAGCCTCGCTGAGCTACCTGATATTGATGCAAAACGTGAAGATTACCCTATTATCGGTTGGGCCATAAGTCCTGGTGATGTGGTTTGCTTTCATATGCTCACACTCCATGCTGCAAATGGAGTAAATTATAATCAACGACGAAGAGTGTTTTCGGTACGTTTTCTCGGTGATGATATAACTCATGCCCCAAGAAAATGGGTTACCTCGCCTGATTTCCCAGGTTTGTTCGAACAACTCCCAGCAGGAGCGCCCATGGATCACCCTTTATTTCCTATAATTTGGGAGTAGTGATCAGCAATTATGGAAACCGTTACTAATCGTTCAACAAAAAAAATTCTGTTTTTTTTCTTAAAAATAAGCAATACTTCTTTCTGAATAAATCGTGGTAAAACCTATGGTGAAAATAAGACCTTTTCTTAAATGGGCAGGTAGTAAATACAACTGCCTGGAAAAGATTATTCCCTTTCTTCCTCAGGGTAAACGTTTAATTGAGCCCTTTGCTGGTTCAGGCGTTGTTTTCATGAATGCGAATTATTCGTCCTACCTGTTGGCAGAAAGTAATCCTGATTTAATTCATCTTTATACCACGTTACAACAACAAGGAGATGCGTTTATTCAGTTTTGCGAAACCTATTTTCGACCTGAATTCAATCAGAAAGAAAAATATTATCAAATCAGAGCTGATTTTAATGGCTCATCCCATTCACCCCAAAAATCCGCACTTTTTCTTTACCTAAACCGGCATGGTTATAATGGATTATGTCGATATAATTCCAAGGGGTTTTATAATGTACCCTTTGGGCTGTACAGCAAACCTTATTTCCCACATAAGGAAATGCAGCTTTTTTACCAAAAAAGCCAACACGCCGAATTCATCCACAATGACTTTAGAAAAACATTTGAATATGCAGAGCGGGGTGATGTTATTTATTGCGACCCTCCTTACGTACTCCTCTCAGAGAAGTCACACCATTTGCCCTATACTAAAAAACTGTTTACCACAGAAGATCAAATAGAACTCACTGAGTTGGCTAAAGAAACAGCAGCAAAAGGTATCCCAGTTATTTTGTCCAACCACGACACCGAATTTACTCGATACCACTATAGGAAAGCAGAAATCAAAAGTTTTCCGGTATCACGTTTCATTAATTGTCAGGGTTCATTACGCCGACCGGTAAAAGAATTAATCGCTATATTTAATTAATGTCTAGGTGATATAAAGCCTGGTCGCAAGCTGCCAGGCTAGGTCAATTTCACTCTAATTAATTGGATGGTCTTTATGATCTTTGATAAAGAAAGCAAGAATAGTAACGAGCAATAATGAGAGCGGCAATATAGATAAAGCGACCTGATAGTCTACTACCGTGTAAATATGCTCTCCTTCCACAATACCACTGTCACCAAAAGTATCCAGTAATTTACCAACTAAAGGTTGGAAAATTACTCCACCAAGCGTTACTATCATATTTGTTGCGGCAAATACCGTACCAGATAACAAAGCACCACTGCATTCTTTAGCCATGATAAATACAATAATTTCGGTGGCACTAAATACGCCATACAAGAACAATAAAACGTTCAAACTGACGTAGGATAGACCCGGCCAATACAATACAATGCTAATGCAAATCAAGGCTAAAATTGCGCCTAAAACCAAAGGCAACAAACGTCTTCCTGTATGATCCGATAAATAACCAGCAATAGGAGCACCAACTGCCCAACCTAGAAAAACGGCAGAAACCGTTTTAGCAGCCTCAACTTTAGTCAAACCGTGTGCTTGTTCTAAATAAGTTTTTCCCCACAGCTCACCAAATACAGACAAAGAAGTATACAAACAAGCACCAACAAACCCGATCACCCAAACCTCAGGAGACATTAATACTTTAAGCACATTTTGAAAGAATTCTGGCAAAGGATGTCGATTAGGATGATGTCCCTCAGGCCCATCACGAACCACAAGCAACATTAATACACTCAATCCAGCCCCTACTATTGCGATTAGGAATAATACCTGTTCCCAACCTATACTCTGAGACCATTCAGTGATCTTCACTTCACCATAGACAAGACCTAACATGCCTAAAGTAGTCATCAGACCAGCGACTAAAGAAAAATAACGTCTGGGCAACCAGTGTAAAGCAAGAGACAATACACCTACAAACGCAAAAGACGAACCAAAGCCCACTAAGAAACGCCCTGCTCCTACCAAAAACATGGACGAAGTGAGGGAAAACATCCAGGAACCCACAGTACAACAGATGCAGGCAAAAGTTAGAAGCCGTCTGGGGCCAAATCGGTCCATAAGCATGCCTACAGGCATTTGCATGGGAGAGTATGCAAAGTAATATAAGGCAGATATCTGACCAAAAGTAGTCGCAGAAATATGCCCCAAAGCAATGCTTAACTCAGTCTGTAAAACACCAGGAATAATGCGTAAGATAAACTCATAGCAATAAAAAACAGCCCCAACAAAGCAGATGAACATGCCATAGAGCAATTGTTTTCTTGAAACGATATTATTTAGGTGCATGAGCGTGAGTTTCCCTTAAAAAGAAGGTTAATAAAGCGGCAATTAACATACTGAGCGGTATAAAAGCCAGCGCTATGCGGTAATCAGTCATGTTGTATAACCGATTAACATTTTCAACAACCAATGCTGAAGAGATTGACGCGCCACTCCGTAAGGAATAGCTGAAATCCAATAAATGTCCTACTAAAGGTTGCAATAACATCCCACCGAGCATCACAATCATATTCGTAAACGCCATCGCTGTACCCGCTGCTTCCCCAGGACTCAACTCTCTTCCAACAGCAAATACGATTGCTTGAGCACTATAAAATAGACCCAGGAAAAACATAAGTATCTGCACATTCGTTTCGGTCAAACCAGGGAAATACAAGATAACCAGCATAAGCACCGTAGCCACACTAGCTCCTACAAGCATAGGTAGTTTTCTGCGCGCAATTCGGTCAGAAAAATAACCCATCAGTGGAGCACCAACAGTAAAACCTAAGAAGAGCAATGAGTTTGCAAGGCCAGCACCATGCGCAGATAACCCATGAGCATTTCTTAAATAAGGAATACCCCATAATTCAGCAAACACGGTTGTAGGGAGATACACCATACAACCGTATAATCCATTGATCCATATCTGCTTGTTACTGACTATTATATTTAAATCAACTAAACCGGTTTTCAAATCAGAAACAGTACCACTTTGTCTGTATCGACCTTTTTTATCGTGAATTCCTAACCATAAAAGAAAGGTTAAGACAATCCCGAAGAATGCGGTCATATTTAAGGTTTTAATCCATCCTAATTGATTAACAAACAATTCTAAAAAATTATCACCGAGCATTGCTCCTACGGTTCCCAACGCCGAAGTGAGCCCCGAGACCATAGCGAGTTTGTTCTCAGGCAACCAGATTGTTGCCAACTTCAATACTCCCACAAATGCAAACGCAGAACCTAAACCAACTAAAAAACGTCCAGAGGCGGCAACCCAAAAAGAAGTTGTCCCTGTAAATAAAAAAGTTCCAATGACACAGATTAAACAAGCAAAGGTTAATAATCTTCGCGGGCCATATCGATCCATCATAATCCCTACAGGTAATTGCATAGGGACGTAGGCATAATAATATATCGATGAAATGTGTCCAAACCCGGTAGCTGACAAATTAAAATGCTCACGGAGAGCGCTTTCCATTGCACTAGGTGCTATTCGAAGCAAATATTCATAACTGTAAAACAAGGCTCCAAGACCACAAATAAGCCATCCAATTAATGCGTAATTTCTACGGTTTTCAGAAATCAAGGCAATCTCCTTAATATTTGTAAAGCAAGAGCATTCACTGTTTTCAATGCAACAGTTAAAACTCTTATCTTTATAATTCACCTATTGTTATCCTCAATGTTATCAGGCATGGCTCATCCGGCATAGAGTTACACCTTGAGATACCTGATTACACGCAGGACTACTTTTATTCTAAATTACAACTCATTTGATTAGCGCCACTCGCTATTGCAGCCTGAGCTACAGCAGCGGGAACTCGTTCTCTTAAACGAGGATCTATGGGCTTGGGAATAATATAGTTGGGGCCAAACTCCCAATGCGTAACACCTGGGTAATTGTCCTTTACTACCTGGGGAACGGGCTCATGCACCAGTTGGCGAATAGCCTCAACTGCCGCAATTTGCATTGATTGGTTAATACACTTAGCGCGGACATCCAACGCACCACGAAAAATATAAGGAAAACACAACACATTATTAACCTGATTAGGATAATCACTACGCCCTGTCGCAATGACTAAATCATCACGTACCTGAAAAGCTAATTCAGGTCTAATTTCTGGATCAGGGTTAGACAAAGCAAAAATAACGGGGTTAGGCGCCATTAATTTCAATAAATCAGCATCTAATAAATCGGGCTTAGCAACACCAATAAATACATCGGCATCAACCAATGCATCAGCTAAAGTTCGACATTCAGTTGTACGTGCAAAAGCGAATTTATAAGCATTTAGATCAGCACGACCTGAATGGATGACGCCTTTAGTATCTAAAAGCAACATGTTTTCTTTATGAGCGCCTAAAGCAACCAGTAATCGCATGGAAGCAATTCCTGCCGCTCCTGCGCCAATACACACAATTTTTGCATCAGCTAATTTTTTTTGTTGTAACTCAAGCGCATTGAGCAACGCCGCCGCAACTACAATGGCTGTACCATGCTGGTCATCATGAAATACTGGAATATTCAATTGCTCAATTAAAGCCTGCTCAATTTCAAAACATTCAGGAGCTTTAAGATCTTCCAGATTGATCCCACCAAAAGTGGGGGCAATACGTTTTGCCGTAGCAATAAAAGCTTGCGAATCATGGGCATCAATTTCGATATCAAATACATCAATGCCAGCAAAACGCTTGAATAATACTGCTTTACCTTCCATAACGGGCTTACTGGCGAGAGGCCCAAGATCTCCCAAACCCAACACCGCAGTGCCATTGGTCATTACCGCGACTAAATTTCCTTTATTCGTGTAACGATAAGCATCTTCGGGATTTTCTGCTATTGCAATCACTGGAGCTGCAACACCAGGCGTATAAGCCAGAGACAAATCACTCTGAGAGTCAGTTGATTTGGTAATATGAACACCAAGTTTTCCAGGGGTTGGAAACTCGTGATAATCTAATGCGCACTGCTTTAAAACTTCATTATCCAAAATACTCACTCTCTTACATATAAAACAAAAACTTAGTAAGGTCTAAAAATCCTACCAAACCCTTATCAATTCTCTCTAACCGAAGTGTCATAGACACACACAAACATCTGACTAAGAAACTCTCAAGTAATTAAGAGAAACAGCCATAAAATGATGAGGATAGAAACAAGAATTGAACGACAAGAACCTACAATCAACGCAAATTAGCACTGCAGGAGCAATCTGTCAATAAGCTATACTTCGAGTGAAGTATACATAAATAAGGCGCAAAATCACGCGCCTTATTTCTTTTCGTCTTTCGCTTGCGTAGAACGCTGACTGTAACGATCGCGGAACTTCTGCACACGTCCTCCAGTATCTACGAGTTTTTGCTTACCAGTATAAAAAGGGTGACATTGTGAACATACTTCAATATTCAAATCTTTACATAAAGTTGAACGAGTTTCAAATTGTTCGCCACAACTGCATGTAACCTTAACTGTTTTATATTCAGGATGAATTGATGCCTTCATAATACTACTCTCTATAATAATGAGTATCGCCACCTGAACCCAAGGCCAAGCACCATACTCGACAAATGACGCAAGACAATAGCAGAAAAATATGCGTAAAGCAATTTTTTATATCAAAACAGTGCGGATACTATTTCTCACTTGACTTGCAACAAAAAAACACAAAGTACAAATATAAGTCAATAATTAATCACTGTAGGATGTGATAATGCTGATAATCTTTACCAAATTAATTATATTCCATTTCTTGGGTTAATTGTATTTTTTAGTAATTTTTTTCACCAATCTGCGGTACAAATTAGCATTGATGGTCTACGCTTATATCAATGAATTAATTTAATGGGAGTTAAAATGAAAAAATTGGAATTATATAAGCTTGAAACACCAAACGACCTTGATATCCGGGATCGTCGTAAAATTGCTGAAGCTGTTAATCCACTCCTAGCCGACACATTTGCTTTATTCGTTAAAACCAAAAATTTTCATTGGCATATGACGGGTCCCCACTATCGGGATTATCATCTTTTATTGGATGAACAAAGCGAACAAATTTTCGCAATGGTGGACGTCTTGGCAGAGCGCGTACGCAAATTAGGAGAGAGAACCATTCATTCAATAGGACAAATCAAACAATTACAGACACTTAAAGATGCTAATGAAACCCTGTCTGCTGACGATATGCTGCAAAATCTATTAGAAGATAATAAGAGTTTTTTAAAAAACATGAGAAAGGTTCATGAAGTGTGCAGCAAAAAAAATGATTTTGCCACCACGAGCATCCTGGAAGTTTATATTGATGAAACAGAACGTCGAATTTGGTTTTTATTTGAAACGTTGCAAAATAAATGATGCATGAGTAGCCAGTGTGACATGAGCAATACCATGAAGTGAATCATTTTTCCCTTCTCCCTCCCAGGGAGAAGGTGCCCGTTAGGGCAGATGAGGGATTGACTGCTACCAATGAGCCCGCCCCATTGTCTAACCCACATTCAAATCCAACTCAACCCAAACGGGTGCATGATCAGATGGTCTTTCTACTTTGCGCGGTTCTTTATCAATAACTGATTGCCTGCATAGCGCATTCAGTGGTTTACTCAATAAAATATGATCAATCCGTAAACCCCGATTACGTCGAAATGAGGCTGCACGATAATCCCACCAACTGTATGATTGTTCCTCCTGAATAAAATTTCTAAAACTGTCATGAAGCCCAAGTTGCAATAATTGCGTGAAAGCCTCTCGTTCAGCAGGACTTACCAGCACAGAACCCATCCACTCACTAGGGTCATGCACATCGCGATCCTCAGGAGCAATATTAAAATCACCAACTACAGCTGTATTCGTGAAATCATTCATTTGCTGTTGAATAAATCCGATAATTTTTTGCAACCAATTCAGCTTATATTGATATTTATCTGAAGTTAATTCCGAACCATTAGGAACGTACAAATTGATTAGACGAATACCCGCAACGGTAACAGCGATTATGCGGCGTTGCGGATCCACAAAATCAGGAATATCGGTAAGAACATTAGTTAAAGGATATCGGCTGATTACAGCAACACCGTTGTATGTTTTCTGCCCTGAAAACACTACGTGATAGCCTTTCTCAGTAAACGCGGTTACAGGAAAATTTTCATCAAGTAACTTTGTTTCTTGTATGGCAAGGACATCCACCCCAGTAGACTCAAGCCACTGTAATACTTGCTCCAGTCGTATCTTCAATGAATTGACATTCCAACTTGCTAATTTAAGCACACCAATCTCCTTTATATTCAATCAGCAATGGAGCATGGTCAGAAAAACGTGCTTCCCGAAAAATACGACTGTCAACTACATCCGCAATAAGGCCAGGAGTAATTACTTGATAATCAATCCTCCACCCCACATTTTTTTCCCATGCACGTCCTCGAAAAGACCACCAGGTATATTGATCTTCTTCCTGATTGTGCACACGAAACGCATCAACAAAGCCCATAGTCCCAAACAACTCATCCATCCAAGCGCGTTCCTCAGGCAAAAAACCAGAGTTTTTTTGATTGCCGCGCCAATTTTTCAAATCGATTTTTTTATGAGCGATATTATAATCTCCACATAAAATCAGCTCGCGTCCTTCATTTTTTAGTTTTATTAAATGTTCGGCAAATTGTTTGAGAAAATCATATTTAACTGTCTGACGTTCATCGCCACTAGTACCTGAAGGTAAATAAAGTGAGATAATACTGAATTTGGGATAATCAAATTGAATGTATCGTCCCTCATTATCACAATAGTCAAAGCCCATGCCCTTCACGACACGATTAGGTTTGTGACGGGCATAAATCGCCACCCCGCTGTACCCTTTCTTTTGCGCTGAATAATAGTCACAAAAATAATCGCATGGATAATATAACTCCTCTGGAATTAATTGCTCCGGTTGAGCTTTCGTTTCTTGAATACAAACAAAATCAGCATCTTGAATTGCAAGCCACTCATTAAATCCATTACGTACCGCTGAACGGATTCCATTGGCATTAAAACTAATTACTTTCATTTTTTTCACTTAATATTTATTGTATCCTGATAAAACACAATGAGACCCAGAATATCATGGTCAAATAATTCTGAGCCCCATTACCCAAGTTAGCGCATTTCTTTATTTAATTGCAGCGCTGCCCGAGCCAAACGCTCGCCTAGATGTTTTGCTAAATTAATTTCATCCTGGCTCAGAGGTCGATCATTGGCCACTCCAGAAACATGGGTCACCCCATAGGGAGTTCCACCAGTAACGGTATCATTTAAAGACGGTTGAGAATAGGGAACTCCTAATAAGACCATGCCATGATGAAACAAAGGCAGCATCATGCTTAACAAAGTACTTTCCTGACCACCATGCATGCTGGCAGAAGAAGAAAAAACACAAGCAGGCTTATCCACTAAATCACCGGCCAACCATAAAGATGATGTACTATCCAGAAAATATTTCATAGGCGCAGCCATATTTCCAAAACGAGTTGGGCTTCCTAAAGCCAGTCCGTGACAATGACGTAAATCATCTAAAGTGGCGTAGGGTGCGCCACTATCTGGGATTGCTTTATCTACCGCCTCACACGTAGTGGACACAGGCGGTACGGTTCGTAATCGTGCTTCCATACCCACAACACGCTCTACACCACGCCCTATGTATTGGGCTAGCTGGGCTACAGAACCAGTACGCGAGTAATATAAAACCAAAATATAGGGATCAGACATCAAAACAGCTCCATTACCTTAAAATTAGAAAAAACAGTTCTTGTTCAGGCCAATACCTTAAGCCTACTCACTATAAACTCAACTGTTTCTTCTATCTGTGAATTTAAAATCATACTTTAGTTGTTCTTCTAATTTCATTTCAATAAATTTGATTCGATAATACAAAGATCCTCCCTTTTCAGGTTTCAATATTTTCAAGTCAGCGACAATTTCATCAGCAGACTCATAATAATCCTTAACTGATATATTCGCGATAATTTTACTTACTGCTTCAACATGATGTCTATTCCAATGGCCAAAAATAATACGCCCAATAAAAGAACCAAAGAAGCAACTTTCTTTGGTGTAGTCTATAAGCAATGCTTTAATTCTTCTGTAATTAGAATCCCCACCTATTTTATTCCAAATCTTGCTGTAAGAATCAGGAAAAACTAAAGTAACTTGTGATCGATTAAACAAAGAATATGCTCTTAGACCAACTGATGAAAAAAAAGAATGAGGTTTAGAAGGTAACAAAGAAGCCTCAGAACCTTTTTCTGTAAAATCAGAATCGTCACTGATTATTGTAGCAATAGAACGCGAATCATAGGACATTTTTTTCTCCTCCGTGAGAACAGCTGTTGATAATCACTTCCCAAAATTCAAGATGAATCTCGTGCCTGATGACCATTCTACTGTCCTGGTCAAAAATGACATGATCTGATGGGTTCGATACTCACCTACTTCCTGTATTTGCGTTTCGGTATCTGAAATCTCGTCGTTTTTGCTCAGCCTAGCGAAATGTCAACGGCCGCTGGTCTTTTTAAAACTAAAGAAGCGAGGACGAATCATCTGTCCAATTTCCTTAATTTTTGACAATTTTTGATAGAAAAAGCAAATAAAGGCGTATTTTAATTTTAGAATCGAGGCAACAAGTTGAATGATTGACTTATTTTTAATGAGATAGAATGGTGGGGTCAGCGATTATTTAGACCAGTGACAGCACAGCGGAACCCGAGATTTTCAAACACAATCTTCTCGGGTTACGGCTTAGCGCTTCATATTAAAGAATATAACGAGCCAAATCCTCATCCGCTACAATCTGTCCGAGATTTTTTTCTACATAGGCTTTGTCCACATGGACTGATTCACCTGATTTATCAGTCGCTTCAAACGAAACAACCTCCAATAATCGTTCCATCACCGTATAAAGCCTACGCGCACCAATATTTTCTGTACGCTCATTGACTTGCCATGCGACTTCAGCAATACGTCTAATTCCTGTTTCATCAAAAGTCAACGTTAATCCTTCAGTCGCCATCAAAGCGCTGTATTGCAAGGTCAATGAAGCGGTAGGCTCAGTAAGAATTCGAACAAAATCATCCACAGAAAGAGCCGATAGCTCAACACGTATGGGTAATCGACCTTGTAATTCAGCAATCAAATCAGAGGGCTTGGCTACATGGAATGCCCCAGATGCGATGAACAAAATATGATCAGAACGAATCATACCGTATTTAGTCGTCACTGTTGTTCCCTCAACTAGAGGTAATAAATCGCGTTGTACCCCTTCACGCGACACATCTCCGCCACCTCCATTTTCAGCACGTCGTGCAACTTTATCCAACTCATCAATAAAGACAATACCATTTTGTTCTACATTTTCGATAGCACGAATCTTGATGTCATCTTCATTAATTAATTTAGCAGCCTCCTCTTCACGTAAAATTTGCATTGCCTTAGCAATAGTCATTTTACGTGTTTTTGTTCTATGAGTACCTACCTGTTGGAACATCGATTGCAATTGGCTTGTCATTTCTTCCATACCAGGAGGAGCCATAATTTCGATGCCTATAGGTGTTGCTGAAACTTCTATTTCAATTTCATTATCGTCAAGAATTCCCTCACGCAATTGTTTACGGAACACTTGTCTGGCCGTGCTATCCTTTTCACCTGGAGTTAAACTGCCACGTGCTGGCGGAAGTAATACATCGAGAACTCGCTCCTCAGCTGCATCTTCGGCCAAATGTTCCACTTTCTTCATGGCAAATTCACGTTCTTGTTTTACCGCAATATCAGCTAAATCACGAAGTATGGTATCTACATCACGTCCTACATATCCCACTTCGGTAAATTTTGTTGCTTCTACTTTGATAAAAGGTGCACGAGCTAACTTAGCCAAACGTCGAGCAATTTCAGTTTTACCCACGCCAGTTGGTCCAATCATGAGTATATTTTTTGGCATAATTTCATTGCGCAACGCAGAGTCTTTAATGTTCATGCGTCGCCAACGATTACGTAATGCAATTGCTACCGCTCTTTTTGCATCATCCTGGCCAATAATATATTTATCTAATTCCTGGACAATTTCACGAGGAGTCATTACCTCTCGAATATTCTCAAGAGTCATCACTTTACTATTTTTCGTTGCCATTATTTAATTCTTCTATAGTTAAATTGTTATTGGTATAAATACAGATATCCCCAGCAATAGTTAACGCTTTACGCACTATTTCCAGAGCGGATAGTTTCGTATTTTCCATCAATGCTCGTGCAGCTGCTTGCGCAAAAGGTCCGCCTGAACCAATAGCAATTAAGCTATGTTCAGGTTCAATCACATCGCCATTACCTGTAATAATTAAGGAAGATTTTTTATCTGCTACGGCAAGAACCGCTTCGAGTCGGCGCAGCATTCTGTCCGTTCTCCAATCTTTCGCAAGCTCGACTGCAGCACGGACTAAATGACCTTGATGCATTTCCAGCTTACTCTCAAAACGTTCAAAAAGAGTAAACGCATCCGCAGTACCGCCAGCAAAACCCGCAATAATTTGATCTTTGTAGAGGCGCCGCACCTTACGTGCATTACCTTTCATCACGGTATTACCTAAAGTTACCTGACCATCTCCGCCGATAACTACCTGATCTCCGCGTCGTACTGAAAGTATAGTTGTCCCACGAAATTGTTCCAAAATTAAATCCTCAAATCAAACCGGAATAGCATACATGGGGATGATAAACAAAAAAACAAGGGGCTTAAAATGATAAATTGTAATTAATCATGCTAACCGGTCACCGTCGTAGCGGAGCAAGCAGCTATGTCTTAATAGGAATTCGCCAGAACTCATCCGTTGATCCCGGAAGCTTTGCTGAATTGTAGGTTGGGCCCTTGGCCCAACATTTTTTAAATGCAAATGGAGTGTAATTTTGTTGAGCCAAGGACCCAATCTACAGCTTAGATTAAAAAAGAGACGCCATGAGGTAAATTCTCTAATCCCAGATGTTGCGCAATACTTTGCCCTACATCTGCAAAAGTATCTCTACGACCAATAAAACGGCTCTTAAGGCTTGGCCCATAGACTAAAACTGGAATATGCTCCCTGGTATGATCGGAGCCAGGAAAAGTAGGATCGCACCCATGGTCTGCCGCAATAACAATCAGATCATCAGGCCTTAATAAAGCATCAAGCTCTGGTAGACGCGCATCAAACTCCTCAAGGGCATGCGCATAACCTATTACATCACGTCGATGCCCAAATGAAGAGTCAAAATCTACAAAATTAGTAAAAACCAAACTTCCTTCGGGAGCAGTGTTCATCGCAGCCAAAGTGGCGTCAAATAAGGCCATATTACCATCAGCCTTAATGGTTTGTGTTATCCCCTGATGCGCATAAATATCAGCTATTTTTCCTAGAGCGATTACTTCACGGCCCGCCTCCTTTAAATAATCAAGTAATGTTTTTGCTGGCGGCAAAGTAGCATAATCCTTGCGATTCCCAGTACGTTTGAATGCTCCTGGTTGTCCTATAAATGGACGCGCAATCACACGTCCAATCTGATATTCATCGACTAAAGTACGGGCAATTTCACAGAGGTCATATAAGCGCTGCAAACCAAAGCTTTCTTCATGAGCCGCAATTTGAAAAACACTGTCAGCAGAAGTATAAACTATGGGTTTACCACTTCGCATATGCTCCTCACCTAATTCTTCAAGAATTGTAGTTCCAGAGGCATGCTTCTCGCCCAGTACTCCTGGTAAACCACCTTGTTGAGTTAAGGTATCAATTAATTCTTTGGGAAAACAAAAAGCTTGTTCAGGAAAATAACCCCATTCAAACGTCACTGGAACTCCAGCTAACTCCCAATGCCCACTCGGAGTATCTTTGCCTAAACTCTGCTCTACAGCATAGCCATAATAACCTACAGGTTCAGGAAAAGCAGATAATTCAACAAAGCGCAATCCACTACTGGCCAGGGCAGCATGATATAGCCCTAATTTGGCCAGATTAGGCAAAGTTAATGGTCCTTGACGTACCCCGGCTTTATCGCCCTCCCCCCGTTCACACACTTGATGGATATGAACAAAAGTATTGGCACCTGCATCACCATAACGAGACGCATCCAAACTAGCGCCTATCCCAAAAGAATCCATGAGTAATATACAAACTCGCCCTGTCATCTCAGTCCTTAATCTGTTGGCAGTGTGTTTCTTTTAAACCAAAAAGCATGAACAAGGCAATTAACAAGCCCACTGGTAAAATAATTGCTGCATATTGATAGGCACTCAGTAGATAAACAGGTGTTCCATTAACCAATTGCATTCCGCTATGATTCGTCAATAAATAACTAAATAGATTTTGATACACAATGTAACCACCCTGAGTCAATATCGAAATCACACTGACTGCTGTTGCGGTCATTGCAGGTGGGCTACTCTCAGCGACTAGCGCATAACTAATCACTTGTGCTGAGGTAAAAAAACCAAGCAAGAAAAATAAAATTGCCATGACGTTATAAGAAACGGGCAGATAAAGTACCGCCAGCAAAGTCAGTAAGGAAGCAAGCACCCCTATTTTCATGGGCATAATACGTAAACCCATCTTATCAGATATCCAACCAACCAGCGGCGAACCAATGATCGCTCCTAAAAATAACATGCCATTCACCATTGATGCCTGGGCAGAGCTAATATCCAATCGTTGTACTAAATACAAAGTACCCATCATCGCACCAAATACAGCGATGGCCATATTCATTAAACTCGCATAAAACGCCGCCCGTATATACTGAGTATTAAAATAGGCTTTTTTAGCAGCTGAGAAAACGTTAATGGGTTGAGCGATTTGTTTTACTGTGTGTTGGGGCCTTTCCTTTATCCAAAAAAACATTAAGACCAGCATAGCAAAACCGAGAATTCCCACATTTTGGACTGCTTGGCGCCATCCAACTAGAATCACTAATTTGGTCAAAGGATATTGAGCCAACATACCACCCGCCATTGCCATAGTGACTATAGCTCCAGTGACCAAAGCCATCCGCTTTGGAGGAAACCAATGAGATGCCAAACGCACAGGGCCCAAGAAACAGAATGCACTGCCAATACCGGTGATAAATCGACAAAACAAAGCTAAATAAAAGGAATGAGAGTGAGCCAAAAGAAAAGTACTGGCTACACACAAAAACATCGCGACTAATAAGGTATTTTTAATCGAAAAACGGTCAAGGACCATTCCAGCAACAAAGAGAAACAATACATTCGAAAGATAATAGATGCTTGATAACCAAGCCATTTTATCCGCTTGGATTTTAAAATCCTGCATGATGTTTGCAGCGATGGACGCAAACATATTCCCCTGGATGAATTCATAAAAAAAGAATAAGGTTGCAGCAAAACACACCATCCAGGGCAGTAGTGACGACTTTAGATCACTATATCCTTGAAACTCATCCACCACTTGCATTTTTACTCCTCACTTATCGCTTGCAATATGTTTCGCGGGTTAATAACACGGCAATTAAAGCCGCAATCGTAGTAATTGGGAATATCCACATGGCGTATTGGAAATCAGCCACAGAATACGTTGTCACTGCCGCACCAGCATGATGCGCGATTAACCAACCAAAAAGCACTTGTCCTACGCCACCGCCGCCCATAATAATCACTGAGGCAATACCTGTCGCAGCCCCCGTATTTTCAGTGGAATTACTTTCAGCAACCAAAGGATAGGAAATTACTTGTGTGCTTGTAAAAAATCCTAAAGCAAAAAAGATAATACTCAGAGTCGTTTGTGATAAAGCGATGTCCAAGAACAGAGGAATAACCGTGATAAGCGTCGCAATAGCTCCCACGATCATTAGGGGTTTACGACTTCCTTGGGAATCAGACAGCCATCCAGCCAATGGGCAACCAATGACACTCCCCATAAAAATCAGACTAATCACATTACTGGCGGCCATTTCAGGTAGTTGATGCACCACTTGTAAATAACTGGCTCCCCATAAAGCACATAAAACCATAATAGGTAGATTAAGAAAAGAAGTATAAAATCCCGCTAGCCAGTTTTGAGAGTTAGATAATGCTTGAATAAATCCGGAAAATACTTGTCCTTCGTTGGTATTAATTTTGATGGGTGCGTCTTGAGGTTTATCGCTTACGATCCAATAAATCCAAAGAAGCAAAATAGCGCCAACTGCACCATCAATTAATAAAGCCTTACGC
The DNA here is from genome assembly GCF_026191115.1 of Legionella sp. PATHC035. Taxonomy (NCBI): domain Bacteria; kingdom Pseudomonadati; phylum Pseudomonadota; class Gammaproteobacteria; order Legionellales; family Legionellaceae; genus Legionella; species Legionella sp. PATHC035. The sequence goes on from NZ_JAPHOT010000001.1 coordinate 1,067,369, forward strand.
CATCCAAATAATTCATAGAGATAAGCAAAAGGAGTATGAGCCATCATTCCACCAACAAAAGCCATCGTAACCAAAGAGCCTATGACAAGTGCTTGCCTCCTTGGTGGAAACCAATGTGATACCAATACCACACAGGATAAAAAACAAAACGCATTCCCTATTCCAGAGAGAAAATGACAAAAAGAGGCCAAAATAAATGAGTGAGTTAGTGCAAATCCTACCGTACCCAGGACACAAATAAACATAGCACTTAGAATAACAGTTCGCGTAGAAAAACGATCCAGGATGACTCCTGCTGGAAGGAGAAATAGGATATCTGCCCACAGGTAAGCGCTGGACATCCAGCCTAATTGAGTTGCATCGATACCAAAATCATCGCGTAAAGGCTGATTGATTACATCGAAAATATTGAGCTGAAAGAATTCATATAAAAAAAATAAGCCAGCTGACAGACACACAGCCCAGGCCATTAAGTCACCACGAGGCACAAAAGTGCTTGAATTCACTGTAATAGATTGCGACACAGTTACTCCTTATGGCTTAAAAATTGCGCCCGATTATATCAAAACTCTAAATGAATTGGTATCTTTATTGAACAAACTTAGCCTTCACCTAAGCGCAATAAGGCCAAACGCTTAGGTCACTGCCATGAATTCCAGGGAAAATATCCTTTATTTCCTACTCTTGAGTGCAACGAGGAATCTCCTATCGTAACGGTGTGCCAACCATGGAGATCCCTGGGAAAGCTCGGGGTGACGGGTGGGGGAAAAAGTGGTCGTTGGCACGAATGAGGAACTTAATTGGGACAAATAAACCATCACCCTATCCCCTCTCCCAAAGCGGTAGAGGGGATTTCTTGCTAACATAGGGGATTACTCTCTTTAGGTAATCTACTGTTTATCACTTTCCTGCTCTCTCTGCACAGGTTTCTTTTACTGAAGCCGGAATCCGCATCAAAAATAAAGGTTTATCTCCTGCATAAACACGTTGCACGAGAACCATCTTTGAAAATAAGTCAGGAGAAATGTTGTGGGTATCGTGAGGCTCAACGGCCAAATAATTTTCTCGACCATTGCTCAATAAGCCGCAAAGTCTTTTATCACTCAAAGCAAATTTCGCTCTGCCGCCTGAGTAAAATTGTGCTGAGAAATCTGCTTTATAATCCCAATAAATAAGATAACTTCCTGCGACTGGTTTTTGCTTTAGCCAGGCGGCAACTACAAATTTTTGTGTTTTGGAAACGCCTTGTGGCATGGCATTAAATGCAAGGGTTGCCACCAAGAAAATTACCCCGGTAACAACAGAAACTCGAATAAAAAGCTGCTGGGCTTTTACTACAACGCCAACTCGATGCCAATATTCTACAAAGAACACCGAAAAAACAGGAGTGATGGGAAAAACATAGGTGTAAATGATATTACTGGAAAACGTAAAAAAGAATAAAGGAACTATCGTAGAAAGAAAGAAATAGCTCAACCATCCATCGTTATCTATGAATACTTTACGTAGATTATGTCGGTATTTAATAAACCAGGAAAGACCTAAAAGACACCAGGGAAAAATACCACTTGCAGCATAAATCCAAATCATACCCCAAGGCTGCTTATGCGCATAACCATACTTATCGCCACTCCATCCCGGTTTTAAAAATCGGTTGAAATTCTCACCCACAATAAAATAATTTAAAAACCCAGGTGTACGAATCTCTGCCCAAATATACCAGGGAAGTGCAATAGCTAACATCAATAGAATACCTTTTATCCAAGGTAGTCTTTGCCACAAATTACGCCATTCATTTCTCAATAAAACCCAAAAAAAGATTGGCATTCCTGATAAAACAACAGCAACCGGACCTTTTGCCAGCAATCCGAGCCCAAGGCCTATAAAAAAAACATAAGACCAAGATGTGCTGCCATCAACCACCGCACGCCAAAATGCAATTAAGACAAGCGTAATGCTAAAGACCAAAGACGGATCAGTCATCACCGTTCCAGCATCAAGGAAAAAATATAATGTTCCTGCTAGAACTAAAGTGGTGATCATTGCAATAAAAGATCCACTATGTCTTTTAGCCAAGTCCCACACAAGCCATAAGGTGGCCAAAGATAAGAGTAAACCGGGTAAACGAACAGCAAACTCATTAATTCCAAAAAGCTTCATTGAAAAAGCAGAAAGCCAGGTCGACAAGGGGGGTTTCGCCCAAAAAGGTACTCCATAATCATGTAGTGGAGTGACCCAATTCCCGGTTTCCAGCATCTTACGGGCAATCTCTGCATAACGCGATTCAGAAACATCATTCAAAGGAATAAAGCACATCGAAATGATTCGACAGACAAGTAGAAAGAGTAATGCAAACACTGCATTATTATAAAATTGTTGTTGCAACTGTTTATCGTGTTCGATATTCAAAACGGACCTCATTAAAAAAGCTTCCTGTCACAAGCAAGCACTATGTATTAAATTGATACAAACTCAGGTTCTATGTCTTTCATCAAGAGGGCATGAATTAATGCCCTTGTTAAAAATGACAGAAATATTACTCATTATTTAAATTAATACAAATTTTTTATATTTTGCGATGAAAAATAGCTCAACTTTTGGGCCAAATATGGGGATTAAGATACTGAATTTTATAATATTTTCATATAAAGGATAAATTGTATAATGAAAATACATGACGAGCGGATTACTTTAGTTTACACTGAGACCTTGTAAGAAGATCTTACATTATTTATCCATTGGACATTTGGAGACTAACATGACGTTTGTATTAAAGGAACTAAGTGAATTAAGAAAACATTTTGATGATACCGTAGATATCATATTGAAACGCGAAAGTAAGGGAAAAATTGAAGATCTTACTAACCCCAACAGAAAATATGAACTTCAATTTCTCACCTCAATACTTCTTAAGCTCGAAGAGCAAGCAAAAGAAAAATCTCCTAATTTAGCCTATCTCTCAACCGTGTTTTATGGTGCCATGCTGACGGTAATGCAAGATATCGAAAATAATCGTGGAGTAATGGAATCATCTGGCTTACTCAATGATCGCTTAAAGGATGCGATGGGAATTGGTGATGAAGTCAAAGCCGAAGACAAACCTGACTTATACCAAAATGCTAAATTCCATACTGCATTAAATACATTTCTAAACCAGATTTTTATAGAACATGATTCGCGTAAAGGCTTTGCAAAAGATCACATGTTGACTGCAGTCCCAACAGATAATTTAAGTAAGCTGATTCAAACCTCATATAAGCTGGAAAAAGATGCTCAGCGTGCAATCGTTGCCTCTTTTACTACGGATGGGCAAACTGACCTGGTTAAATTCAAAATAGCCAAAAAATCACCAATTTCTGCAACCAATCGATTTGGCGGCTGGGAAAAACTCAATGCTGATCTTGATGAGTTGATCAAAGACGAACTGGCAGATAAAAATGTTGCAAAAATTGAAAAGTTAAAGTCAAAAGAGCGTATCTGTCAGCTTAATTTTCTCAATGCAATTAGAGAATCATTAAAAACTGCGCCAATCGATGAAGCTGAAAAAACGGCGATTCTGGCTGGTTCAATGCATCTGGTGCGTCAACAAATTAAGAATGAATATGCCTCTTCATACATGTCACATGAAGAGAACTCGGTTATTTTGACAGGCAAGAAGAAAAAGAAAGGATTACAGCAAATTCTTGCTGTTGATGAGGTCAGTCCACAGGATGTTGAAGCACTGGTTACATCGGCAACTCAATTCATTCAATTTATGACCGTAGCACCGAAAAGTAATGGTAAAAAGGCGATTCGTGCTGCCCATATTTTTTCAGCAATCACTGAATTCAATCCCGAGTTCAATTTACAATCTATTTTTAATTTACTTATAGACATGATCCATTCTTGTCGTTTAGATGCATTAAAAGTGGTCGTTGAAGAATTTAAAAAGGAAACTAAAGGACCTGAAAAACCTGCTAAAGGATACTTAGGCGGCCTGTCCTCTGCTTTAGGCTCTTTAAGCTTCTACAACAGAAGCAAGAAAGAAGATGAAGAAGAAGATGAGGAAGAACTGGAACATAAGAGTAGCGTGACTAACAGCTAACTCATTGAACTCCTAGAGCCTTTTTTATTTTAATCATCAAAATAAGGTGACTGCATTATTGTTATTGAGTCGCCTTATTTTAAATATTTTAATCGCTGCCTCACTTCAGATAAGCCATTTAAGTTAATTTTTTGTTACAATGCCATCTTTCTCGAATTTGTTTGTGCCGTACTCTAATGAAAATTAAATTTATTATCAAAAAAATATCATTCTCCCTAATGTTTTTAATGGTGAGTCAAAATCTCAGTTTTGCATTGGGAGATAGTTTTTCCGCAGATGCTGACAATCAAAATCATGACCTCAGTCATTCAGTAAAGCAATCCCAGGAGGATCGCGAACAAAAAACAGAGCTTTCGAAAAAATTACCTGCAGTATCCAAAAAAACAGTATCCATCACCATTGATGATCTGCCTTTTGTTGGTGAATATCGAAATTTTCATTTGAATATGATGATCGAGACTATGGCCAAGGAACAAGTTCCTGCGACCGGATTTATTATTGCCAGAGAAGTGCGCAAAGACAGCTGGGAAATACTCCGTAAATTTCGTGATGCAGGCTTTGGATTAGGCAACCACACGTTCTCGCATGCGAATCTAAATAAGATGAGCACTCAAGAGTATATCCAAGAAATTAAAGGAGCAGACCATATTTTGCATCCTGTTTTGACTGAACCTAAATATTTTCGTTACCCCTATTTAGCAATGAGCTCTGGACAAAAAAAAGAAGACATCCTGTGCTATCTTGCCAAAAAAAATTACCATGTTGCGCCCATTACCATAGATTCCAAAGATTTCGTCTTTAATCAGCGTTTGTTATCCGTACCTGAGCTCAATAGACGCGCTTATCTCGAAGAATTGAAACCCTTTTATATCGACTTTATTTGGCAACAAACGCTCCGTGCCGAAGAGCACAGCCAATTTCATCACGATAATCAGCGGTCACAAATTTTACTGATTCATGCAAATTTACTTAATGCATATGTTTTGCCTGATATTATCAATTTGTATAAACAAAAGGGCTATGAGTTTGTCACTTTAGAGGATGCATTAAAAACCTTTAAAAAACCAATCCAATGCAGTAAACAGCCTATTTTTGCTCAAAACAAAAAAAAGCCTTTACCACAAAAGACTGGACAGGATATGGGGACATTTGTTGAATGGAATTAGGAAAAAAGCCTATTTGAACCCCACCAATTATGTTTCTGGTTATGGAGTCTGTTTCGAATTCACACGATCGACCATAAGGGCTGCGAATTAGATGGGCTACAATTTAGGGCATACCGAAGCTTGGCGGGGGATATCCTGTTCCAATAAGGGCTACCGGTAGGGGAGCCTTCTCTACCCAGGATGACGCGACCTATAAGTCAGGAAGTATTGCGAAAACTACTCCACATGTATTGCACCTTTTATTCATTTTAAACGCGCTAATTCTTGGTAAAAAATTTAGCTTTCACCTAAACTAATAGATAGTGGACATGCTTTAGTTACAAGGGACTGATACCCATGTTAGTTAAAAAGGCAGCTTTTACCTTAATTGAGCTTTTGGTAACCTTATTGGTACTCTGTGTTGCGTTAGTTATCGCGCTTCCTGCGTTAAGTAATATGCTCATGAACAATCGTTTAACCGCTTACACCGATATGTTTGTGAATGCATTGAATTATGCGCGCAACAATGCCCTTAATGAATCAATGAATGTCATCGTTTGCCCGTTCGGAGCAGCGCAATCTACTACGTGTGGCGGAAATTGGGGATCTGGATGGATAGTTGTAACCCAGCCTACAGCAGGTGCAAGTACCTTATTGCAAAGCCAACAATTTTTTCCCTCAGATCCGACACTTTCAGGCACGGTGGCAAGCGTAACTTTTGATCCGCATGGATTAACCTCCACGCCCAGTAATTTCAAATTTTGTGACAGTCGAGGTGGAACTTTTGCACGCTCCATAGAAGTGTTAGCAACTGGATTTGTCCAATCTGGTTCAACACCCGGGCAAGCTGTCTGGGACAACAGCGCACTTGCATGCCCTTAATGGAGACTCTTTATGAATGGTTCAGGAAGACATAACACGCTACAAAGAGGAATGTCCTTAATTGAAGTCCTTATTGCTTTTGTCATCTTGGCGGTGGGCATGTTAGGGATAGCAGGCATGTTAATCCTTTCGAGCAAAGCCAATAACTCGAGTTACGCCAAACAACAGGCAGTACAATGTATTTATGACATATTTGATAAAATTCGCGCAAATACTCAGGCTGCGATCAATGGCAATTACAATATCAGTAATATCAACAGTAGTGGCTCACCTACTCTTCCAGCAGCTCCTGGAGTGATGTGCAATCAATCCCCGTGTTCGAATGCTCAATTAGCTTCATATGATACCTGGTATTGGTTAAGCTTTGATGTGAGCAGGCTACCTAATGGCAGCGGTTCGATTACTTCTGCTCCTGCGCCAGGGACGGGAGGAAATACGATCATTACGGTAACGGTACAATGGGACGATAGCTTGGCACAAAATCAAGTTGGGGCAAGCAGTACTCCATCGCCAACTAACCCCAACTATGTTCAACTAAGCGTACAAAGTCAATTATGAATACATATACCAAATATCAACAAGGTTTTTCGTTAGTCGAATTAATGATTGCCACTGCGATAGGTCTCCTACTCAGTTATGCAGTTATGGAAGTCTATGTCACTCAAACACAAGTCTATAGAACAACCAATTCCCAAGCACTGATTCAAAGTACCGAAAATGCGATTGCTAACTTAGTCGTACCGATTATTCGCTCCACTGGATTTGTAGGATGTGGTTCAGACAGTACGGCAATGTCTAATTTAAATGGTGGCGGTTCCAGTCCGCTTGGAACACTGAATGTGAACCCAACACTCATCGCTGGGTATAATCGGAATGGCACAACCATTTCCATTACTCAGGACAACCCAAGCAACGACGCGAATGCGGGTGATTGGACACCTTCTCTGGATTCCTCTTTGGCAGGAAGCGTAGAAAATACCAGTGATGTTTTGGTTGTCTTAGGCGCAGCTCCCGGGAGTTTTCCTGTTTCAGTAACGGCCATTGACTCAAGCAGTAGTTCCTTTACAGTGCAAAGTACAACCGGTCTTAGCCTTGCTGCGGGTCAATTTGCTGCGGTCTCTGATTGTGTTAAATCCTCTGTATTTGTCATGACTGGAGTAGCTGGTACATCCATTTCCCATGCGGCAGGCTCAGGACAATATGACAATTCTACGTCTACGTTTAGTGTTAATTATCAGGTTGGCTCTCAGTTCATTCCCTTACAACAAACTGCATTTTTTGTAGGACAAGGACAAGGTGGACAAAGCTCATTAATGCGGGGAACGCTGACTCAGACCGGCTGGACTATTCAACCGCTGGTTCCTGGTGTTGACGTCATGAAAGTCCAGTATGGCATAGGTGGCAATGGGACAATCTCTCAATATGTCACTGCTGACGCAGTCCCAAACTGGGCTCAAGTTTATGCAATTCGTCTGGGTTTTTTAATTGAAGGGCAGGCTGCTTCAGGTAATCAAAATACCACTCAATACACGGTCTTAGATACTGTAGTTACTGTACCAAACGATAATCGTCTTCGTCATGTATATGAAGTCAATATTGCGTTAAGGAATGCGGGATCATGAAACTTATTTCGCCAAATAAAAAATCTAGGGAACAATACGGTAATCAAAAAGGTCCGATGGATAAGCATGCCTCAATACACGAACTGTCTTGGAAGAATGTCGCGGCAAATGAAAAAGGATATATTCTGCTCATCACCATGATCTTGCTGATTATGCTTACTGTTTTGGCACTTACAGATGTGTCACTCAATACCACACAGACACGAATTGCAGCGAATGCTACCGATAGCGAAATCTGTTTGGAAAAAACGGAAGGCGCATTAAACCAGGCAGTTAATAATTTACTGAATGGAACTTACAAAGCAAACAATTTTTTAAATAACAACAGTGGACTGTACCTATTAAATCCTAATAATCCACCATTATGGACCACAGTCAATTGGTCCAGTTCTACATCAGTAATTCCCAGTTTTCAAGGATATTCCAATTCCCAAGCAAGTTATATTATAGAACAACTGCCCTCGGTTATTCAGCCGGGGCAAAATATGAAAATGCCGACTTACGTTTATCGGATTACAGCACGTTCTTTAGGCGCGAATGGAAACACATCGGTCATGTTACAAACGACGGTACAAATTCAACCATAGGTACGATTGATTATGAACAATGCACGAAGCAGATATTTTGGTAAAGGACTCAAGATTTTATTATTAATCTTGCTGTCAACTTTTGCCATTGCAGCGAGCCAACCGACCTTGAATATCCCTCAAGTCCCACTGATCTTAGCCAGTCCGATTCATCCACAGATATTAATTGCCATTGGAAATTCCGAATCCATGGATGGGAACTTGGCTGGTGCCATCATGACAGGCTCCGGCTCACTTACTGGCGGTTTAACCTCATTGACTAATTCCAGCTCCCCTATCAATTATACCGTACCTACAGGGTTTACCCCTCCAATCCAAGCAGCTAATAGTAGTGGGCAAGCACCCTATACCGTCAATCAAAGTGGTGTGTTGGTCGATAATAGCCCCAGCCGCTTAAATGTGGCGAAAGCGGGCATTCAAGCCATTATCAACACCTACATGGAATCCACAGACTTTGCTTTGGAAACCTACAGTGTCAGTGGTGTCGGCGTTTACAACACCTGGGTTTATTATATGTCTCCTCAAAGCAGTAATTTTTCATTCACCAACACACAGGTTGCAGGGAATACTTACGTACAAAACCCCTGCTACAACTATTCTACTGCATCCTCAACCGTTCAAAGTAACTGCAGCTCAATCGCCAGCTTTTATGGTTCTTCAGTAGTCTCTTCAAACTTATACATGCAAATTGGTTCATCAAGTGACTTCCCTTCGATTAATGACGTACTTTATGCGAGCTCTGGCCTCCCAGGAGTATTTCTTACCTACAATGGACCTTCACCTGCGACCCCCTATCCACCTAACTTTTCAATCAGCAATTACAACAGTGGCAACGTGCTAATTTCTTACTCCAAATCGTTACCTAACATTGGTGGTTTTGGTACAAGCCCAACCAACGCGGGATTTGTGCCCTTTTCCCCACAAGTGCTTTATGCTCAACGAGGTTTTGGATATAACGGCAGCCAATCTGCTACCACAGGAAACGTTTTGGTTCCTATGACGAGTGCTGGAACAACGCCAACCCAGACGAGTATCAACAATGCGATTAGTGTATTTACGCCTTACTTACAGCCTGAAACAAATTCCTCGTCAACCAAAGAAATTAAAGCGTCAGCCGTGCAATCACCAATTGCAGGCCTGCTCACAAAAGCTAACTCATACCTCACCACATTGGGCACTACCAGTGGCAATGGTTGCCCACAAAAAAAATACGTTATTTTGATTTCTGATGGTCTTCCAACTCAAGATCTGAGTGGCAAACTATGGCCTCCCTTAGGCAGTGCCGCTGCGACGGGCTATGGTATTACTGCAACCTTTAATGCAGATGGCTCGCTTAAAAGTACCAATTGCCAAGCCTTGACCGATGCCCTAAATACGATTACTACACTAAAACAAAATGGAATTCCAACCTATGTCATAGGCCTTGGGGCTGGAGTAAATCCCTCATTAAACCCCCAAGCAGCGTCTACACTGACGGCAATGGCTGTCGCTGGAGGCACCACCAACTACTACCCAGCCACCAGCTCAACCGATCTGGTTAATGATCTGAACTCCATTATGATTTCGATTCAAAATGGTTCCTATACAACCACTGCAGCATCAGTAAGTTCTACCCAACTGAGTACAAACAGTGTGGAATATAAGGCCAGTTTTGTATCCAATGATAGCCCTTATCTCGACTGGACAGGAAGTTTAGTTTCCCTACCTCTTGATCCGGCAACAGGGATTTTAACAGGAGCTACCAACTGGAATGCACAACCGCTACTCGATACTCTAGTCGCTGGTTCAGGATGGTCATCCAACCGATTTATTGCCACCTGGAATCCGGCAACCAATACCGGTGTTCCTTTTGAATGGGCCAATATAAGCACCAGCCAACAAACCGCGCTTCAACCTTCAGATTCATTAGGCCAACAAAGGTTGCAGTATCTGCGTGGTAATACCGCCCTGGAGCTCCACAACGGTGGAAGCTTTAGAAATCGCTCCCATATTCTTGGTGATATCATAGACAGCCAAGTCTTGTATGTAGGCCCCCCATCAGCACCTTATACCAGTTCAAGCTATCTCTCCTTTGCCCAGGCCCAAGCGAATCGTACGCCAATGGTGTATGTTGGGGCAAACGATGGGATGTTGCATGCATTTAATGCCGTGAATGGTCAGGAGGTATTCGCTTTTATTCCTAATGGGGTATTTAATAATCTTGTCTATCTTACTTCTCCTCTTTACAACTTAAGTCATCGTTTTTATGTGGATGGCTCACCTCAATCAGCAGATGTACAATTTTCCGATAGCAGCTGGCATACTGTGCTGGTTAGCAGTGAAAATGGAGGTGGCAACAGTATTTTTGGATTGGATATTACCAATCCTATCAATTTTGTTAGTGAAAGCAATTTGGCTCAAAAGGTACTTTGGGAATTCACTGATACGGATATGGGCCTAGGTTACAGCCAACCACAAATCGCTCAAATTGGTTCAAGCAGTGCAACCCCGGCTACTTTTGCGGTCTTTTTTGGTAATGGCTACAACAATCCAAACAACACAGCAATATTGTATGCGATCAATCCACAAACAGGTGCCTTGATCAGTAAGATCAATCTGTGTAATGCGGTGCCCGGTACATGCAGCAGTTCAACGCCGCAAGGCTTATCCTCAGTTGCAGTGGCCAACCTAAATGGCTTTCAAGGAGTTCCTATAACTAATGTCTATGCCGGAGATTTACAAGGAAATATGTGGTCAGTCAATGTAAGCGATCCGAATCCCGCCAATTGGACTGTGCGCTTGTTGTTTCAAGCAAGAAACTCTTCCGGCACAGCCCAATCCATTACTACCGCGCCGGTAGTAACCCTTAATCCTAATTACCCACGCATCCCCGGATTGTTCGTTATGTTTGGTACCGGACAACTACTCCAGACCTCTGATCTGCTCAATACCCAAACACAGACAATTTATGGTGTCTTGGATAAACCGCAATCAAGTGTTACTTATACCCGGACTAATCTCCAACAACAAACCCTGAATTTAGTTTCTACGTCAACCTCGGGTTTATCCGTCCCAGTTGTTACCGCATCATCCACTCCAGTTAACTGGAATAATCAATTTGGATGGTTTACTGATATGATTACCTCAGGACAGCGTATTGTTACCAATCCCACCCTATTCAATGGAGCCTTTATTAGCACGTTAAATACCCCACCACAATCGTGCGGAACCAGTTTTTCGTCGATGCTGCTTGAACTGAACTTCAAGACAGGAGGGTCATTTCCTAATCCGCAAATTACCGGTGTTAGTGCCAGTGGTTCGCCTACTAATCAATATTTATACTCAGGGGTTGTAGGCATTCAATTATCCAATAACTTTGCAAATGCACCAACTGTTGTAGCGAATCAAAATAATTATGCCGTTCTGCTCATTACCCAAGCGAATGGCAGTCAATCGACTATATTGAACCCGAATACTTCTCAAAGAAAAACAGGGTGGTGGCAACTGCAATAAGGATACCAAAATGAATCAAACACGAAGGCAAGGCTTTACCTTAATCGAATTAATGATGGCCATCCTTATTATGGCCATACTGGCTACAATCGCCTATCCTTATTACGTAAGTTTTTTACTAAAATCACGCCGTTCAGATGCGATAGCTACTCTGGCGCAAGATCAGATCACTCTTGAACGCTGTTATTCTCAAAATTTTTCCTATAATGCGGCTTGCGGTTCACTACCCGCCTTTCCACAAAGATCCGCACAAGGCTTTTACAGTATTACCCTAACGAATTTAGGTCCAACATCCTACACGCTGACGGCAACCCCCATAGGCAGCCAAACGGAAGATACGACCTGTGCCAGTATGACTGTAGATCAGGCCAACACAAAAACTGCGGTCGATTCATCAGGAACTGCACAAACTATTTGTTGGAATCCCACTTAAATTTTATAAAGAGTATTGGGGTGATTATCCTAGGGCGTGTTGGCAATTGATTTCCCACGCCTACGTGACTAATAAGAAAAATTTGCTCTTAATTGAACTTTTGATTGGATGCCTCGAACAAGCCGAGGCAGGTAGGCTACGAGGATCAATTGTCAACACACTCTAATAAAAAGTAATAGCAACATTATCCCCGGCGGAAAAAAAGTTCCAAAAAATTTACTTTACAAAGAAAAGCCTATTCTCTACTATCCATCGCAACGGAAAGTCCAACTGAAAATAAAATGGAAATTTTTTGCTTTTTTTTAGGCATTCTCTATCTATACACCTCAAACTACTTCTTACCTCTAGTCAACTTACTGATTTTTTACCTCAGTCCAAAATATTCAATAATTGCTTTTTTTATTTTTGGCCTCTTGTTCGCTTGGCTGCACCAATCTTTGGTTTTACCCAAAGGAATAAGAACACTTACATCTCTCTCGAAACACATACCAACCACACAATTGTCCTCTGGAGCAGCATTTCAAGAGGAGTCTATTGAAGTAATACCTAAAGTCACCATAGAAGGAACCATTGCGTCCATTCCTACTCAAGATTTTACTAAAACACAATTTTTATTAACTCTTGAACAATACGATCATCTTCCTGCACAAGGTTTAATTCAATTATCGTGGTATAAAAATGCCCCCAAGTTACATTCAGGACAACGATGGCGATTCACGGTCAAATTGAAAAGGCCACGCAATTATCTTAATCCTGGAAGCATGGATTACGTGAGCTCGCTCGCAGCACGGCATATCTTTTGGATTGGTTATATTCTTCCCCAAGAAAACAAACTGCTTGCCGAATCACCTTCTAATTTTAGTTGGCTGCGATTACGCGAGTATTTAAGCAATCAACTCACCCAATTAGCTCCAGATCAATCGACAGCAGGTGTTGTTGAAGCCTTAACTTTGAATTTAACAAGCCATATTAGCCAAGAAAATTGGGATTTATTTAGACGCACAGGCACAACTCATCTTTTTGGAATCTCTGGGGAGCATATTGCATTGATATCCGGGATGATTTATTGGCTGGTTCGCTGGTTATGGCGTCAAAGCGCGCGCTGCTGCTTATTGATTCCTGCCCCTTACGTAGCCAGCGTTATGGGTCTCTTGGCTGCGGTATGTTATGCCTTTTTAGCAGGATTTGCCCCACCGGTACAAAGAGCATTAATCGGTTGTTTTTTTTATACGTTCTATCGCTTGGGAAAATTGCGCTTTTCTACCTGGCAAACATGGCGTTATGCTTTGTTTGGGGTTTTATGTATTGAGCCTCATGCAGTATTCATGCAGGGATTTTATTTTTCATTCATCGCAGTTGCTTGTTTGCTTTTGACACAACAGCGCTGGAGGTTAAAAGGTTATAGAGGAAATTTAGCCATACAATTGAGTTGTTTGATTGGACTCATGCCTTTAACCCTATACTGGTATGCTTATGGTTCCATAAATGGATTTATTGCAAACTTATTTGCTATTCCTTTGGTTGGTCTACTGATTGTCCCTTTAGCATTAATCACCATGACGTTCTGCTCTTGGAGTTTTGCTGGTTTATTGATGAAACTGTTGGCCTTACTGATTGCCTTATTATTTAAAGGATTAAATTTAATTGAGCATTTGGCACACATTAATATCAATGGATCCATTCAAGGTATGGAATGGGTTATTATCCTGATGGGAGTACTGTTGATGTGGGTCTTATTGCCAATTAAGCCCTTTCAATGGATTGCACCACTGTGGGTTCTACTCGCCGTTTTTCCACATCAAACGATACGCTCCCCAGGGGAAGCTGTGATTGATATTTTAGATGTTGGCCAAGGACTGGCAGTAGTCGTCAGGACTCAAAATCATGTTCTGATCTACGATACTGGAGATCGATTTTTCCAAGGAAATGATTTAGGAAAAATGGTGATTTTGCCTTATCTTAAAACGTTAAGAGTCAATAAAATTGATGCTGTGGTGATTAGCCATCCAGATAAAGATCACCGGGGCGGACTTAACTCGCTGGAGAAGGGGGTACTCGTAGCGCAACGATTAGTAAATGAACCTTTTTATTATAATAATCATGGGGTGCGATGTCATGACTACCCGCCATGGAGATGGGATAACGTCTATTTTCGTTTTTTGCCTATCACTACTCATTTTAAAAATAAAAATAACAATTCGTGTATTTTACAAATAAGTACAGAAGCTGGAACAGTACTCTTAACCGGCGACATCGAAAAGACCGCCGAAGATTATTTGATAAGAACCTATGGAGACGAACTCGCATCTGATGTTTTAATTGTTCCCCATCATGGGAGTAAGACCTCCTCTTCTTATCGATTTTTACTAGAGGTTGCTCCCCGTTATGCAATAGCTTCTTTGGGTTTTGACAATCGCTTTCATTTTCCACATGCTAAAACATTAGCACGTATGAAATCCTTGAATATTCCCTTTTATAGAACGGACCATTGTGGAATGACACAAATCACCTTGCCCGTTCAAGGAGAAATTAAAAGCCCGACTTGTTACAGTGGTCTTAAAAAAGTGTAGCGTCTTTTGTTGGGCCAAGGCCCAACCTAAAGCGAATTTGAGCACAAAACACATACCCCTGCGCTTGCGAGCAGCCGGTCAATACTTTATCGTGCTATCATGTGATTTCCATTTAATTCAATGCCTGAATTTCGGCCGCATTTTTTTTAAAAAAGCTATAGTAAGAAATGAAACAACTGATTTGAGCGATCCATGTTATCTAATTCGGTAAAGAATGAGTATTACCAAGCATTACTTGCTAAAAATTCCAAATATGAAGGCATATTTTTTGTAGGTGTTAAATCGACTGGAATATTTTGTCGACCAACTTGTCCCGCAAAAAAACCTAAATTTGAAAATTGTGAATTTTTTCATACTGTGCAAGAGGCGCTCCTTGCTTCATATAGGCCCTGTGCGCGCTGCCAACCGATGTCCTATCCTAACCAGGCTTCGCATCTAATTCAAAAATTAGTTACGGCGGTAGAAGCCAATCCTGAAAAGAGATGGAAAGACAAAGACTTTGTAGCGTTAGGAGTTGATACATCCACTGTACGGAGACAATTTAAAAAACGCTTTGGGATAACCTTTGTTGCTTATGCACGTGCAAGAAGAATGGGTATTGCCATGAAACAAATTCGTGAGGGTAAAATAGTGATTGAAGCACAAGTGAATGTGGGATATGAGTCCAGTAGTGGTTTTCGTGATGCCTTTTCTAAAATAATGGGTGCAGCCCCTTCACAATTAGACAAGCATCATATCGTTTTAAAAGCTTCCTGGTTTGACTCACCGTTAGGACCAATGCTTGCAGTAGCGGATGAAGAGGCCTTATATCTTTTGGAATTCGTAGATAGAAGAGGACTAGAACGAGAAGTCGAACGGCTGAGAAAAAAAATGAACGCAGCCATTATCCCAGGAGAGGCCCCCCCACTTCATTCTATTCAAGCAGAGCTCAACGCTTATTTTGAGGGGACCCTAAAAGAGTTCAATACCCCAATACATATGCTGGGTAGTCCTTTTCAAAAAATGGCCTGGCATGCTTTAACGCGGATTCCCTATGGAGAGACCAGAAGTTATGCAGAACAAGCACGAGCATTAGATAAACCTACCGCATATAGAGCCGTAGCCAATGCGAATGGTGCAAACTCGCTTGCAATTATTGTTCCTTGCCATCGAATCATTAATTCCAGTGGTAATCTGGGAGGTTATGGTGGTGGGATCGCACGTAAAAAATGGTTACTTGAGCATGAAAAGAGAAATAAATAATTCAATCTCAGAGAGGCTAGATGCATCTCAATTTGCTCTTGCTATTATTTCCATTCTCCCCAGGGGGAGAAGTTGCCCTTTAGGGCGGATGAGTGAACTGCGTGCCTATACTCAGACTAGGAATCCCAACCAAAAAATTTAGTCAATGAAAAAGGAGATGGATTAAATCCACTTACTTCCTCTGATTCATACTCCACCGCATTCTCTTCAACTTCTTTTTCTTTCTTATCGTTACGGGCCGATGGTGAGGGCTTTGTAGTAAAAGGAGTTAAACGAGGGGACTGATTTTCAAGTTGTTGATTCGGGAGGTTTGTTTTAGGAAATAAGTTATTACTCATCAGTGCCTTAATAAAATTGTTGCACACAACAAGTTCATTTTTATTAAGAGTTACCGTGAAATTATCTACTGGCACGCCCCTTTTTTCTAAAGCAATTTTAAATTGCTCGAAAAGCACTTTTAGAAGCCGCACAATATCCTGGACATCTTTTTCTTGATAGAGTAAAAGACTAGGCTTTGGACGGATAGTTAGTGCATTTTGTCCATGGTCCTCGCTCAATAACAAAAACTCCATCATTTCTTCCAAATCAAATAAGTCAATTGCTGTTTTATCTGCTGCAGTTAATTCCTCATTTAATCTGACGTCCAATGGTCTGCTTTGGTCCGCATGCTGATTTCTCATTCCGAGACGGTTTGGCTCAAGAGATAGGGCTTCAATTATAAATTTACTACTATCTCGGTATTTTAAATAAGGCATATTTCTCCATCGATCATTGTCATAATGATCCAAATGTTAATCATAACAAATCGCTCATCTCTCTTTAGCTTCTTGCAACGATTATTTACATTTTCTTAACCATTTATTTGAGTACATTCCACCGTTTTCAGAAGAACCATCCCATACCACTGACAAATGATTAAGAACGCGATGAGCCTCTCTTGATTTCAAAAATCCGATATAAGTTCAAAGGCAATAATAAAGCATGCAGAACAAAAATCGGATAAAGCGTGCTCCCTAAAGCATAAAGAATGAATGCTACATTGGAGCAGATTGCAACAAGACGTAATGTCAAAATCCTTTTGACATAAAAAGTCGCCAAAACCAAACAGCAAGCAATATAGCCAATAATTTCGATCGTTGATTCCATTTCAACTCCCAACTTACAATCCATTCATATTCAACATACACCGAGTATGCGTGACTCGCAAGTGGCTTCGGATTTGTAATCCAGGCAAAATAAAACGAGACCTGATCAAAAAAAGATCAAGGCATAAGTGAACTTTATTCCAGTTCGTTTCACTAAACCAAAAAGTCCGTTTTACAGTTCGCGGTTTAAGTCAAAATGCTCTGATTGGAGAACGCCGAAACCCGGCATATATGAAGTATACGGGTATCGGAGCATTTAAAATCACCGCATGCTAATTCAATGAGGGTAAATAGATCTTATAAAGGCAGTGGTGTCGATGAAGAAGGAATAGGCGCCACAAAGACTCGTTCATTTACAAAAGTGATTGCTTCTCGTTCAAATGTGGTTTTAACTGCAGAAAGGACTTCGTCGCGCACCATAGCCAAATCGTTTTTTGACCAATACAAGATTTTGAGCTCAACCCCCCCCCTATCAATCATCTGCGATAATAAAATTTGAGTCCTGGGTTTGGGTAGAATGTAGCTGCATTCTTCACAAATTTTGTAGAGTAATGATTTAATCGTAGTGACATCATGTACTGCATCAATTCGAAGTACTATCTCATCACGTTTTTGCGGATAAATACTTAAATTGGTAATTTCTGATTTAATCAAACCTTCATTAGGTATACGGATCAATCGGTTATCACTGGTTTTGATTTTAGTTGATAACCAGTCGATTGTTTCTACTGTCCCTTTAATGTCTTTGATGGAAATGACATCCCCTACTTGAAAAGGACGTTCAAACAAAAGAAAAACTCCACTAATGAGGTTGGATGCGGCAGTTTGCGAAGCAAAACTTAAGGCTACAGTAAACAAACCTGCGGTGCTTAACAAGATAGTTAGTTTAAACCCAAGTTCGTGCAATGCTGAAACTGAAAAAAGCAAAAACAAGCCGTAATAGACCACGCGACTTGATAACATGGCGTGATGCTTTGAGAATCTACTTTCAATTATTTTTTCAATCAAATGACTCATTTTCTTTGCAAGGAAATAGCCAAAAAAGATCAAAAATACAGCAAAAGCAATACGCTCCCAGTCCACGTGTTTCAAATATTCTAATGTGTAATCCATAATTGACTCAAAACCAAGATGCAGAAAAGACAAAATAGTATCAATTTTCACCAATAGATACCATAAGCTTTTCTATCGATTCAGAATTTTTATAGTAGGATTTATTTTAAATGTATTGAAGGAACATAGAGTAGATAAATCGTAGGGTTGATCAGATAAAGGCTGTTGGCCCTTCGCGAATCCATTTAAAAAAATTAATTACCGGCATCTCCACACGGCACATGAGCTCATGATCTCGTGTACCGTCCTCTCTGTCGGTTAAAAATCACGATTGCAAATTAATAACAGGATTCTTGTAACCAACAATGTCCGTATCTATTGCATACCCGAACAGTTTGGCAATAATCATTATAGTAGTAATCATTATTGTAGTATGGAACCCCTATAACAACACCAGGTCCCCACCAGCCACCTCCCCAGCCGCCATAATAACCACCATGCCAACCGCCACCATGATAATAGCCCCCATGGTAATAACCCCCGTTCCAACCACCGCCATGCCAGCCACCACCATGCCAACCACCGTGTGCAAAACTTGTCCCAGCAGTAAATAGGCCGAGAGCAAAAACCGTAGTGCATATGATTTTACTCATAATATTTCTGCTCATGATAATTCCCTATTTTCTAATGACCATATTAAATTATAGCTTATATATGCTTCAAAAATAATAGGTTTGTCAATTTTTTGCCGCCTGAAATATGCATTTAAAATACATCTAATTAAAAGAAATAATAGGCCTCTTTTAGTGTTGGGATGAATCATGCAACTGACTCAATTTACTGATTATTCATTACGCGCTTTGATTTATATCGCGATAAAACAAAATACGTGCACTATTGATGATATCGCCTGTGTGTATGCTATTTCACGCAATCATTTAATAAAAATAATCCATAATTTGTCTAAACTAGAAATTATTAAAACAATTAGAGGAAAAAATGGCGGCCTTATGATGGCTAAAAATCCTGCCGACATTAATTTGAAAGCCCTGGTTTTGCAACTTGAACTGCACTTTGATCTCGTACCGTGTTTCAACAAAGATAAAGCAAATTGTTGCATCGCCCCCACATGTAAATTACGCAAGCTCCTCCTTGATGCACAAAAGGCATTCTTTACCTTTTAGAACAATTTAGTTTAGAGGATATCGTTCAAAACAAAGTCGAACTTTATCCATTACTCCAAATAACTCAGGGAGAATTCGATGAACAAAATAAAAATCAAACGGATTTATGAACAAGCCGAGCCTTCAGATGGATGTAGGATATTGGTTGATCGATTATGGCCTCGCGGAGTTAAAAAAGAGGACGCAAGAGTGGATTTATGGTTAAAAGATACGGCTCCAAGTCACGAATTAAGGCGATGGTTTGATCATAAACCCGAAAAATGGGAAGAGTTTCAAAAACGTTATGCAAAGGAACTTGAAGATAAAGAAGAATCACTCCAAACAATTATTGATAAAGCCAAAAATCAAACCATTACTTTGTTATACAGTGCTCAAGATGAACAACACAATAATGCACTGGCCTTGCTTGAGCTCATGAGGGCAAGAAAAAAATAATCAGATTTGGTACTATTTTAAAGTTGTATTTAAAATGGAACTTAAGTATGATTATTTTATTTATATCAGCGGATAGTAGTATGACTCAGCTGAATAAAACTCATATTGAAAAACTCGTGACTCATTTTTACCAAAAAGTACAAAGAGACGAGATCCTCGCTCCTATTTTTAATGATGTGGCACAAGTTGATTGGGATAAACATATCCCGCTGTTGTGTCAATTTTGGAATAGCATTATGTTGAAAACCAATGAGTATCACGGTAATGCCTATCAAAAGCATATCCTCTTAAACCAATGTACCGATATCAGAGAGACCCACTTTAGCCGTTGGTTGAATTTATTTCAGGAAGAGGCGGTAAATCAATTACCTCAAGAGATTGCTGAGGAACTCGTTCAAAAAGCCACATTGATTGCAGAATCTTTAAAATTTGGAATGCTGAGTCAAGAGAAGAGGGTTAAAGCACATGATTAAGCCGCTCACTCGTGATATTCTAATCACCTTAATTATTAAATTTAGCTTATTGATTTTATTATGGATTGTTTGCTTTAAGGGTGTGGAAAAACCACATCAAAGCAATGAACAGTGGCTTTTAGGTTCGGTACAAACAAAAGAATATCTTTCTTCTAAAAAACAATAACTTAGGAAAATCCTCAATATTTTCTAAAACAACTGGGGATTTAAAGATTTTTATTAATCATCAATGTGAGGTGAGCAATGATTCCTGGCAGTGACCTGGTCGATCTTTCCCGTTTACAGTTTGCTCTAACTGCGCTTTATCATTTTCTTTTTGTCCCACTCACCTTGGGCTTGTCGTTAATTTTAGCGATCATGGAAACCATTTATGTGATGACTGGTCGCGATATTTGGCGACAGATGGTTAAATACTGGGGGATTCTCTTTGGCATTAATTTTGTTTTAGGCGTAGCTACCGGGTTAACCATGGAGTTTCAATTCGGTACCAATTGGGCTTATTACTCTCACTATGTTGGCGATGTTTTTGGTGCCCCATTAGCAATTGAAGGACTTATGGCGTTCTTCCTGGAAGCTACTTTTGTGGGTTTGTTTTTCTTTGGCTGGGATAGATTAAGTCGCGTCCAGCATATGGTTTGTACCTGGTTATTGGCTTTAGGTACAAATCTTTCTGCGCTATGGATTTTGATTGCTAATGGCTGGATGCAAAACCCCGTTGGTGCGGAATTTAATTTCCAAACCATGCGTATGGAAGTAACTGATTTTGCGGCAGTAATGTTTAATCCAGTGGCACAAGCCAAATTCGTTCATACCATAAGTGCTGGGTATGTTACTGGCTCAATTTTTGTTTTATCCATTAGCGCTTACTTTTTATTACGCGGTAGAAACATCAATTTTGCCAAACGTTCAATGACCGTTGCTGCAAGCTTTGGACTTGCATCAGCCTTAGCGGTGGTTGTATTAGGTGATGAAAGTGGCCGTCTAGATAATGAAAATCAAAAAATGAAATTCGCAGCAATAGAAGCGATGTGGCATACAGGAGCAGCTCCAGCCCCTCTCACCGTCTTTGGTATTCCCGATGAACACGCGATGAAAACCAATTATGCCTTGGATATTCCCTTCGTATTGGGAGTCATCGCAACGCGTTCTTTCACAGAGCCCCTGGAAGGAATTTCTGAATTAATAGAACAGGGGAAACAACGAATCAAAGAAGGTATGCTCGCCTATGAAGCGTTGACCCGATTGCAAAAAAATCCTAATGATGTGCAAGCAAAAACAGATTTTACTGCACACAGTAAATATTTAGGTTACGGTCTGCTCTTAAAGAAATATACTGAAAAAGTAGTTGACGCAACTGAGGCGCAAATTAATCAAGCAGCACAAGATTTGAAACCCCGAGTAACGCCTTTATTTTTCTCTTTCCGAATTATGGTTGCTTGTGGCTTCTTCTTCATCCTCTTATTCGCAACAGGTTTTTACTTATCCATGAAGCGTAAATTACATACTACCCGCTGGTACTTACGTGCCGCTTTCTTTTCACTTCCACTACCTTGGATTGCTGCAGAGTTGGGGTGGGTAGTCGCAGAATACGGACGGCAACCTTGGGTAGTTCAGGATATCTTACCCACGGCGATGGGTACCTCGAGTTTGAGTGCGACTCAAGTTTTAACCTCAATAACCGGTTTTATTCTCTTCTACACAATTCTCGCTGTAGTTGAAATTTTCTTGATGGTGAAGTACATCCGTCTTGGCCCAGATAATATGGCTCATTAGGAGATTCAAAATGCCATTGGATTATGAAACATTACGAATTATATGGTGGATTCTGCTCGGTGTATTACTCATTGGTTTTGCAATCATGGATGGTTTTGATCTAGGTGTTGCCATGTGGCTGCCATGGCTTGCTAAAACAGATATCGAGAGGCGTGTATTAATTAATAGCATCGGGCCAACCTGGGAAGGGAATCAAGTCTGGTTTATTCTAGGTGGTGGGGCAATTTTTGCTGCCTGGCCAGCTTTATATGCCCTCTCTTTCTCGGGTTTTTACTTTGCAATGCTCCTGGTTTTGTTGGCACTCATTTTACGTCCGGTTGGATTTAAATACCGTTCAAAATTAACCAATTATCGATGGCGTACTTTTTGGGATTATGCGTTATTTGTCGGTGGTTTCGTACCTTCACTAATATTTGGTGTTGCGATAGGCAATGTATTGCAAGGCGTTCCTTTTCATTATGATGAATATTTACGACCTTTTTATACGGGCAGTTTTTTGGGGTTGTTGAACCCTTTTGCCCTGTTATGTGGCATCTTGTCGGTATTGATGCTTTCTATGCACGGTGCTTTTTTCCTTAACTTGAAGACGGAAGGACACTTACAGCAGCGTGCCATGAGTGCAGGAAAAATAGCTGCACTATTGACCTTATTGGTCTTTATTGGTGCTGGTTTTTGGCTTCATTATGGTATTGATGGTTACAGTGTGACTGGAACTCAAGTCCATGATGGTCCATCCAATCCGCTTTACAAAACGGTTATTCGTCAAGGAACGGCTTGGTTTTCGAATTACCAAAACCTACCCATCACTTTATTGGTGCCGGCAGTTGGAATTATTGGCGCTTTGTTAGCCTTTTTTGCAGCAAAACATATTAAAACTGCTTTTATATGTAGTGCTCTTTCTGTTGCTGGAATTATTGCCACTGTGGGTGTGAGTATGTTTCCCTTCATACTGCCCTCTTCATCAAATCCAGAACAAAGTTTGCTGGTTTGGGATAGCTCTTCAAGCCATTTAACTTTATTTATTATGTTGGTAGCAACTGTTATCTTTTTACCTGTGGTACTGCTTTATACGACTTGGGTCTATCGAGTGTTGCGCGGAAAAGTAACAGAAGATACCGTTACTAAAAATCGAGATACAGCCTATTAGGGGGTTATTATGTGGTATTTTTCCTGGATTTTGGGTACTGGTCTAGCGTGTTGTTTTGCCATTTTAAATGCTATGTGGCTTGAGCTGGATGATACCGATAAAAAGTAAATAGAATCAAACACCCGTTGTCACAACCATCCCACGTCATCTCGAGCCTAGCAAGGGATCTTTATCGAAGAGCACGATAGTAACCCCTGGGGATCCCTTGCTAGGCTCGAGATGACGTGAGCAGTTTGCCTAAGACAGTAAAACTTATAGTCCTACCCAGCGAATAAATGCATCAGACGGGTTTAAATTGACTGAAGGTTTCCCCTCAAAATAAACCGTTATATTTTCGCGAGCTGAATCACCATTTACTTTAACTTGTTTGATTTTACCTAGATCAACAATTTCCATTTGCGTTTCATAATATCCCCCTCGGACGACCTTAAGAGTGGGTATTACAAAACGGATAGCGCGAATACCGTCATCCTGAGCAGCATCGTTTGGATTATTGTGATTCGCCAAGTAATTAAACTCTTGAGCATTTAATGCCACATATTCTGCATTATTGATTTGCCGACGCAACATGCGTGATAACGGCGCTGTAGTATGAAATACACGTTGATAAGTATCTGCGGAAATGACTGCAACAGGATTCGTTTCAGTACGCTTGCCTTTATACCCACTCCCTACAAAAAAGATTGCATCACGATGTTCATCAGGAGCAGATGTAGGTACCTGTATTGTCGGATTACTTGTATATTGCGGGGAGGGACTTTTATCACAATTTAGAAATTTTGATTTTGCGAACCAGGCATCACTTGGATAATAAACAACCAATAAAGACTTATCCTTTATGGTATTAATGATTGCTTGAGAATTTTCTAAAGGAAGGGCGGGACAGCCCCAACTTCGCCCCGGTCTTCCATATCTTTTGATAAAGCGCTCTTCTACATACCACCCAGAATGCATTACAACCGAGCGACCTGATGCATTATCATTAAAATTACGGTCTAAGCCGTCTAAACGTAATGAAAGACCATCGCGACCATAATACGCTTGTTGTGTTTGATAAACCCCTATACTACTGGCTTTGCTATTGAACTTGTTTGAAAAATAATTGGTAAGTAAGGTACCGGATTTAATGCCATGGGATACATAGGTATGAAACAATAACTTTTTGGCACTTAAGTCAAATACCCACAGTCGTTTTTCGTTGGAGGGTAATGAATAATCAATAATGGTTAAAATATTATTGTGATCCACATTATATTCAATAGCACACTTTAAAGAAGTAAGTACCTTATTGATCACGAGTGGATTTAAGTGAGGTGCTTCATGAGCTAACATTAACCGAATGTCATTTAATGATTGATCGTTAATTTGCACCGAAAACCGCGCTGTTTCGCTAATTAAACGAACATCATCCTTTACTATGGCTTGAGCCTGTGGAAACGCCAACGGCAGTTGCGGAAAATAGGTAAAAGTTACTGCTAAACCTAATAGCAGAAGAGAGCCCATGATTTGTCCTTATTTGTTTTTGTTCAAATCCTGTATTTTTAATATAGCTCAAAATTTTCATTGCAACTGATTTTTTTATAGAGAATATGATTTATTTGTAAGCGGATTGATTTTTCTTGATTTTCAGTCAATCGCCCTAAGAGTTTTAGAAAAAGTGGTTTAGGGCTACCCCTTCTCCCCTATGGAGAGGGGGTAGAGGAAATCACTCCCTCCATATCTTCCTTAGCAATCACTTGGGGCTTTTCAGCCCCACCTATTTCGATTACATGGTTTTTGTGGGGGTTGCTGAAGCAGCGTCTTGATTTGGATCATATTTATAACAAATACTCGTGACGGCATTGCTCAAACTTAATACTGCCTTGCCCATGTTGACTATCGTCGGATTCGCAGTACAACCCGAAGTAATCCCTGCATAAACGGCACCCAAACTTGTAAAATTAAGTGCAGAATTTCCTATGCTGGTTAACGCGTTATCATTGCTGCTAAAAGTAACTACGTTAAGCGCAAACATTGCTATGTCAAAACCATTTTCCCAAGCAGTATCCGGGTCTGAGAATAAATTATAAGCAGCCATCATCAGAGCAAGCCCATTTGCTACTTGCATGGTTGCACGCCATTTATTTTCCGTATTAAAAAAACCGAACATTTTATTCTCCTTAATGCAGATAGTCTGTACGAACTTAAACATAGAGTTCTTAAAAATCAAGCACTTTATTATTCTATTTAAATAACGGCCATGAGAAATTACGCGTTGCATAGAAGATGAGCTAAGCATGTACAGCAAATGGCCCTTTTCGTCAGAATCCCGGCCGATCCTCTTTATGAGCCAATTCTACGTTCATAAAACGTGCTCTATTCGTCGCTGCTTTTCATGAAACAGGATATTCTTTAATGATATGGGCAATAAAATTCCCAGCAAAGCCTTGATAGCAAGCCCCAAACTTATAGGGATTGCTTTATTTATTTTCATAATCATATCGTGTCAAAACAATGCCATTGCAACAGAAAAAGTACACCCTATTTCAATAATAAGACTAAAGCCGCCCATCAAACAGTCTCTATCCGGCTAGGGTTGTCAGCATTCGTACCCAATGATCCACATTATCATTTAACGCTTGTACCGGTAAGCGCTCATCTCGGCCATGTGCACGTAAATCTTCAGGACTGATCACCCAAGTGCCATTGACGCCATAAACAGGAATCCCAACAATACGAAAGGGTCGCGCATCAGTTGCTCCTGTACTCATACTCGGAATGATCGGTGCATTAGGAAAACGAGCATGAATGGATTGGCTATAGGCACTAAGGACATCGTGTCGCAATGGAGAATCTAGAGAGGCCACATGCTCATCCAATCGAGTGACTACGATATTAGGATCAGCAACAATTTGTTCAAGCTCCTTCTTTATCGTATCAGGTGAAACACCGGGCATAAGGCGGCAATTTATAGTTGCTTGGGCTAGCTGTGGCAAAGCATTATTGGCGTGCCCAGCAAATAATCTGGTTGCAACACAACGAGTACGTGTTAGCCCTACCTCGCCAGGATCCGCTTCAATGATATCAGCTGCTTTGCCATCAGAGGGGTTTTTTAACCAGGCTCTCATGGCTTCGCCTAACGCATTCGCTTCTGATTTTTCTCTCGCCGCAAAATAAGCTCGTGTGGTTTCAGTCATCATCGGTTGAAAGCGATAAGCCTCCAAACGTTTTAAAGCATCAGCCAGTTGATAAATAGCATTATCGGCCCTGGGTTTCGAAGAATGTCCACCAGAATTGCGGACTGTGAACATGTAATCAGTGTATGTTTTTTCAGCAGTTTGAATCTTAAATCCAAGCGGATGATTATTGGTGTCAAATGCTCCACCACCAGCATCTGCATTTAATCCAAATTCGGCATTCAGCAAATCCTTCCATTCAGTGGCTCCTTTTTGTGCACCAACACCACCTGTTTCTTCATCTCCGGTAAAAAAGACGATGATATCGCGTTTATTTTGAAAACCCTGAGCCTTAAGCTTCATGATGGCAACTGTGGTTGCTACCAGACCGTCTTTCATATCAATTGTTCCACGGCCATAATAATAACCATCCTTTTTAACTAAAGTGAATGGATCCATCGACCAATCGTCTTTTTTTGCTTCAACAACATCCATATGCCCCATAACCATAATAGGTTTCTCAGAAGTAGGAATCGCGGCTCGCCAACGCACAATCAATGCTGCAGTTTGGTTGTAAGGCATAATATGGATGTCTTGATTAGGAATCCCTGCTGCACGAAATTGATCAGCAAAATATTGTGCTAACTCCGGTACATGATTCTGTCCGACTACAGTTGGAACCTTTACTGCGTGCTCCAGCATTTGCTCGGCTTTGGCATGCCAAGAATCAGTATCCGATTGACTGGACGCATACGAACTTGTGATGCACGATAAGGCAAATGTAACTCCCAAAAACTGGCGGGTAAAAATCTTCATAGCTCTCTCCATTAAAATATCCTCTGCCTTTATATAACTGCAGAGGATTACATGTAAACCCTCATAGTGAGCGTCGCAGGATTGCCGATACGGGAATGACTCGAGATATAAGAACAACTTGAATCTTAAAAAACTGGATTAAATTTTTTAAGAGGTAACACTGCAGACCAAAACTGATTCTTCTTCATGAAGTTCGTTTTTATTGGGTTCCTGCTTGAGGGATTGAGACTTTTCAGCAAATAACTTTGATAGTTCAATCATCAGTAAACGTACTGTACGCTTGTTGGGGTTCGAGTTGTTCTTTTTCTCTTGAATGATTTCCTGAACCTCTCCAGTAAACTGGCTTTTTATATGATTTTTAACAGGGGCATCCAGATTTGGAGTAGATTCGATTTGTCGTACTCCTTGCTCTACAGCACGTTGATATTCACCAGCTAATCGATCTACTTTAGCCTTCAGGACAACAGCATCGTCAATCATTTTTGCTGTCTCTGTTTTAAAAAAAGCAAAGTACTGGGCTAAAAAATTGCAAATTTTTACGAAGAATCCATCATGCAACTGAACAAATTCGTCCAAGGTTTGACTGTCTTGCCGAAGCCTGTTCATAAAAAGGGCATTTTGTTTTATGCGAGTCAGTAAATGACAACTGCCTTGTACCGCATCTTTCATCAAATCATTTGCTTTTTTTAATGCCTCAAGTTGCTCAAAACTTTCACTTGCTAACCATAGCCTTAGTGATACATCCCGATTAAAAAAACGATTGTTTATTGCAGCAATTTGACTCTCTTTCTTGTTCAACTTGTTTTGCAAATCCGACAAACATGCTTTTGCTAAAGCCTTAAGCTCCTTTTTGCACGCACCATCCAAGGTGGCCGGCAGAGTAGATCCAAGTGCTTCTTGCACTGCTTGCGGTGTCGTAGTTCGGTAAACAACAGTGAGCGGCGTAGCCATCCAGCTTATTCCCTGAATAGCCCCTGAAGATAAATTAGGCGACTCAAGAGAAGCCTTCAGCTGCGATATCCTGTCAAGAAGTTGTTGTTTGTACGAATCTTCTGTATTTTCTAAAAGGAACTGATATAACTTCTCATGTTCCGCGATAAGATCTAAAAAATCTTTTCTTCCAATAATTTTCTTATCATTTTCATCTAATGCTGTAATTAACTGAATCACTGTTTCTATTTTTTCATCAAGCTCGGCTTTTTTCTTTCGCGACTCCAAGATACTGAAAATTCCTGAAGAAACTTTTTCTATCTCTGCTTCAAGCTCAGTAAGACTCTTAAAAATAGTGTGAGTTAGTGGCTTTACCTCTGCTGGCAGTGTCCTGGGTGCTTGCGGTCCACGGCGTTGGTGTACGGCACCTGTTCTTGAGGGCTTGGCATGGATTGAAGGGCTGATACCCATTACTTGAAGATAACGTTGCTTCAAGAGCTCTTTAACCGGCTTTAAGGAATCGACCACATCGTCTTCTTTTACTGCCTGCTCTGGATGATTTAAGCGCTCCATCTTTTCTTCTATTTGGCGCAAAAAAAAGTCTGTTTTAGAATCGATTAGACTTAAGTCAAAAATACTTGAAATCAAAGGTCTCATGATCCAACTAATATGCGCGATTGCTACTTTGATGAGCTGACCTAACAGATATGCAGAAAACATAAATGCTTTATAGTGATTTTTATCTGTAAAAGGCTGGGTTTCTAAACTGAGTAATTTTTCAATATTTTTGATTAAAGTAAAAACATTTTCTGTGGTTATATTTGTCCATTTTTCATACAAAGCCGCCACAATCACACTGGCATCAGAAAGTAATTTTCTCTCTTTACTTGCTGTTTCAGGTAGTTGATCTACGGCTTCATCAATAAATAATTTGACAAAAGCAATGAGCCCCTCACGAAACATTTTGTGTTGATTAAACTCATGGTATTTTTTCTCTGCATTGGTTTTGATCACTTCGAGATCATCTACTGAACTCACATAGTCGCTAATCAGCATTGCAGAGTCGAGGATGTTTTGCTCATTATCGCTTTGGCTTACACGCCATTTTTTAAAACGTTCTCTTTTACTTTGCATAGCGCCTTAATGGATTCGTTAAATGGCTTTTAACTTCATTCTACAAAAACAGCGATTAAAATAAAACCATAATCTTAATCAATTGCCCCTCAAAAGAACAATCCGAAACAAATGGATGAGAACACAGAAGTGAATGCAAGTCCTTTTAAAATCAGCTATTCTAAGTTCATACGCCTAAGGAGAAACAAATATGCCATCAAAAAAAGGAATCTATCTCTTTACTCTAATTGGTTTACTCCTTGGATTGGCTCTTGATGGGTTAATTCGAAATGAAGTTACCAAAATATTTGATTATGCGCTAATTGTTCTCTTTCCTCTGCTGTATGCATTGGCTTACAACAACAAAAATTGCATACGCTTGGTTGCAAGCAGCTTCTTAATCGCCTTATTCTTGTCTTTGCCCTTACTCCCGATGGAAGCGCGTCTTACCTCTTTTCCTCTGGAGCATTGGTTTACATTCTTATGCGCCTTTCCTCTCTTTGTTTATGTAGGCCATTCATTTCACTATGCATACCATCATGACAATACCTGGCGCATCAGCTACAACAGTTTATTTGCTGCGGTATGGAATACTATTCTTTTACTCTTTGTTGCTTCGGTGTTTTCTGCCTTAGCGAATGTGCTTATCTTATTGGGCGCTTTTATATTCAGAACTGTAGGAAGTGATTACTTATGGAATTTGTACTCCGATAATCTACATTTTCGGTTGATTTCCCATGTTACCTTGTTTTTTATCGGATTAGGAGTTGGACAACAAAACATCCAAATCATTTACAATTTGCGCTTTTTATTGTTAAGAATGATGTATTATCTATTCCCTTTTCTAGCCTTAATCAGTATCGTGTACTTTGTTCTTTATTTGGGCCATTCGGTAAATGGCGGTGAAGAATACATCGACCCCCTCGCGATTTTAATCCCTCTCATATCTTTGGGGATTATATTTTTCAATGCATATTTCCAGGATGGAAGCGTGGAATCAGGAGCCCCTACATGGCTGAAATTCGTATTACGTGTTTATCGTATTATTTTATTTCTTTTGGTTTTAATAATGATTCATAAAATTTTCCAATCTTATTCCTTGGATGTTAATGTGGTCATTTGTCTTATCATGGTAGTCTTATTCAGCCTCACTTATGCAATTACCGCCTGGCTTCCTGAAAGCAGAGAACAAAAATGGATACGAATAGGAAATATTTGTTCTGCATTGTTTTTCATAATAGTGCTCTTTCTTTTTAATCTTCCGTATATGCCCATAGTATTTCAGGTAGGTACCCAACCCACTATATTGTCGCTAACCTCTCAGTAAGAGCCCTCCTTAAATAGAGTTGCATGTCCCTTCAGGGGCATGCGTGCCTCTTGGCGAACAGTTCGATTTTAAACCAGAAGCGCCAAATACAGTCGTTCAGTGAATCGGTGCAAGAATACTTACTCCATATCAGGGGTCGGTCTAACATTTCCTAAACGGGTATTTTCCTCAACTACCTGATTAACAAATGTATTTCCATAACCGATCCAACTCCCTTTTTTAATGGTTGTTCCTGGGCCAATCGCGGTGGACATACCGATAAAAACATTATCTTCAATGACGACAGGAGCGAGAAAAAGTAAGTTGCCTACATCAGAGTGACAACAAATTGACACTCCACCACCAAGAGTGACATTTTTTCCTATGGTAATTAAAGGACAATCAACAAAATCGATGTCAAAAGAATTGACTATTTGAAAGGAAACCTTGGCACCCAGTGCTCGCCAGTAACAAAACTTCACCACGTTGAAGGTTTGCAGTAAAGGGGTCAGCCCAATTACTTTAGCGGAACGAGTCAGTGCAAAATGACAAAACCAAGCAAACGTCATTCGATTCATTTCCCGTTTATAGCGGCCTGGTTTTAAATGAGGCAAACACAGTCTAATCGCTGCAATAATCAGAATAAACGAGGCAAATAAAACAAAGGGAGCCAAAGGAAGAACAAACCACGTATGTACATAGCCATGATAAATAAATAAACCGGTTATGCTAAAGGCAGCTACACCAGGCATCAAACTGAATAAGATGGATACTAAGTCAATAAGAATCAGCATGGATGGTGATAATTCGGTCTTTCCGGGCGCTTTTTTTGCCTTGGTTTTATTTTTTTCAGTCATAACATGGGTTCCTTTTATAATAGCCGAGAAGAATACCCCCTGGGGTTGCAGCCATAAAATTAAGAATCTCCCCTCTTTCATTTTATGAGATAAGGGGATGGGTGAAAGTTCATTTATACCCTCATCCGCCCTGACGGGCACCTTCTCCCTATGGGGAGAAGGGAAACTCTTCAACTTAATGGCGCTGGGCTCAGGGAAAGAGTCACTTTTACATTATCATAGCAAGTAACCTACTTATTTTTCGTTAATAACTTGCTGAGAAATTAACTTAGGTTTTGTCTGTGCATGATTATCCGCCAATAATTCATCTCTCGACAATTGCAATAAAACCATAGGTAATACTTCTTTAGTCATCACACTATGTGCATAGGACTCATTGATTTGCATTAAGCGTTCGTGCATACGCGCTAATAACGCATCGGATATTTGAATCGCATCGTCAGCGACAAAAACAATTCTATTTCCGACACGATTACGTGCAAAATACCAATGCGGTTCGATTTCAAAAGAAATATCGCTCAGCATGTTCTGCAATTCAGAACCTGAGACAGAACAACTTTCCAACTTTATCATTTGGGTTTTATAACAAAAGTCAAGTCTTGGTGCTTTATGTAAGAAACCAGTACATTTCACTACATCTTTTAACTGATAACGAACAAAGCCCATTGCTGTAGTTAAGAATATTTCATATTTTTTACCCTGCTCTAACTCCCAAGATTGCAACAGATTTTCTCTCTTAATACTCTTGCCCTCTTCAATAAACTCAACGATATGGGCACCAGGATGCAAAAAACCACCTGGTTGGTCGTCTATAGGCACAGTAAGCCATCCTTCAGTGGCAGAAAAAGTACCGTCAACCAGGCCAACTCCTGGTCCTAACAATTTTTGCAATTGATGCGCGGGATATTCACAAAGACCGGAAATCCAGCATCCAACAATACTTAATGAGGGCCAAAACTCTTTGAAGGAACGGGGCTCCTGTTGCAGCAACTGCTGTAAATAGCGTTGACGTTTTCTTGTAATTTGAATCGGAGGCAAAAAATCGGGAACCGGTTTTTCCCCTAATAAATAGGGTAAAAAATATTTAAAATCGTTACGACAACGATTGAAAAAAGCATCAATAACCATAGGCGTTACTGCAAATAGTGCGCTGAGATCCGTTGCTAAAGCATATAAGGCAGACCATTGTTCATAGACTTCAGTATTATCGAATACCTCATCGGGCAACGCATAAAAGCGTTTAATAAAAGAAGGTAAATGACGATAGTTAAAATTGCTAATCCAACCAGAAGGAGTGCCCGCTGGAGAGGTTTTATGCGAATCGACTGCGGCCAAATACACTATTTTTTCTTTGAACAAACCAGGAACGCGTTGAGTCAAGGTATAAATATAAGGGGGCATCGTACGCTGAAACTGCGTCTGGAATGATGCTGTGATTGGAAAAAACTTTCGTGTGCCTGAAGTTCCCGAAGTCTCTGACCAAAAAATCAATTGCTCTCCATTAAAAGGCTGAATATGACCGTGTTGAGCAGCCAAAAGCGCTGACTCATACTCTTCATAATTTGTAATTGGAAAATCATCGAGACTTAAAGTTTGGCTATTTTGTAACAGAGCCTGCCAATAGGAGGATTTTTTTAATAAAGGAACGATTTCTTGATTCCATAAACGTTCACGACAACGTTCAGGATATTGGGTATCCTTAATAAAAGCCTGATATTTTTTTCGGGTAATTGCTGCAATAAGTATTCTTTTCCAATTCATTCCTATTACTGGCCAAAATGAATGCGATGCGAAATGATACCCTCAAAAATTCAAGTTGGCGAGGCACTTTTCCAGGTTAGGCGGGTATTGTTATCGGAATCAGCGAAAATAATTTATGTTGCTCGTAAAATTTCGATAAACTGCCCGCCATAGATTCTTGCAATCGGTTATCAATACTTGAGGATGAATTTAATTTGTTAAGAATTAATTGAATTGCTAGCTGAATCCAGTCTATGCCCAGTAATTCTTTAGCCATCAATTCCTGATTAAAATGCCAAAAGTGAAGGCAACAACTTGCTGCAAAAATCCAGCAGTATTGTTCTGCTAAGCGAAATGCTGCCAAGCTGCGGGGGTCAAATTGTTTTTGTTCATGCAAAGAAACAATGTCGCGATCGAGTCGAGTAAGCTCAGCACGAATTGCATGAATCAGGGGATTGATGGGTTCCGATTTTAATACGGATAAACCTGCTAAAATATCGTCTTCTGCATGCGTAAAAAGGCTTAGGCGAGCTAGAGAAAATTCGGAGCAAACATCATTAAGACTAAAAATAGACTCCAGCTGGTGTAACTGACTTGGAAGGCAACTTCCCCTCATCCTTGCTTGTGGTAATAAACTTCCGGCAATCACCGATAAATTAACTTGACTACTCCCATCAAATAAACCAATTACTGAGATATCCCGTCTGATTTTCTGAAACATGGCCCACTCGGTTGTACGCAAATAAGCCCGAGCTCCCATTACTATGCTGCATTCCTCGACAATTTCTTCCGTTATTTTAGGAATGAGAAATTTAATAATAGCCGACCAAAAAGAGAGTTGTTGAGGCCTTACCGAGCATGCACGAGCCACAGCTAAAGCGGTGCAATCGGCAATGAGTAATTGCGTAAACTGTTCACCTAGCCGTTGTTTTACCGCCGGAATTTCATAGGCAGCCTTACCATATATTAGCCTTTGCAGGCTAAAAGACAGTGCCAACCGTAATGCGGTATCTGCAGCGCCTACAGAAAAAGAAGCACATAAGGTTCGTGAAACCTGCAATGTTTTATAGATAATTTCTAGCCCGCGTTGTTTATTACCAACTAATGCATCTTGGGGCAAAAAAACCTGTTCTAAAGAAAAACCACTAATATCCAACCCTCTCACCCCATGCGTGGGAAGCTTAGGGGTTGGCATGAAACCGGATGGTATTTTGGATTTATTCAGAAAAAAAACCGAGAAGCCTAGAGGCCCTCCCCGTTCATGAGTTCGACAAAGAAGGGTAATATTTTCCCCCTGAGTAGCAAAATTAATGCACCATTTCCTTCCGGATAATTCCCACCCGTTCAGAGAAGGTTGGGCTTCGACCTCATTTGCCATAATATCCGAACCATGTTCTTCCTCAGTCAACGCACATGCCGTAATTTCACCACGTCGAAAAGATGCCGCCAGCTCTTTTTTCTGTTGCTCATTTCCTGCTATCCAAAGGGGTAAAGCACCAAGGAATGGCAATCCTAGGGCTATGCCTGTAGTTAAATCGCGTCTACATATTGATTTAACTAAAAAATATCCCACATCAAGCGAATTAAACTTCCCACCAAGAGACTGAGGAATGAGATAATCCATAAAACCCCATTGCTGAATCTGCTTGATTTGCTTCCAGGCAAGCTGCTCCTGCTCATCGTAGTGTAAGCTTTCTTCAAAATTGATCGGGCTATCTTGGTGTTCAGGATTGCCTAAATAGCTCTCAAACGAATGAATTAATTGCAGTAAATCGTGGTAAGAAGACATGATGATCCTTACTAAATTGTAGCGCGTGATACCCTAGCCCCTGCCCCTCTCCCGAAACGGGAGAGGGGATTTTCACGCTTCCCTTCGCCCCTGTGGGGAGAGGGTGCCCGCCAGGGCGGATGAGGGGTTCCATTTATCTGTTATTGCTCAAAAAAAGCAAGCGCTTTCTACACAATAGAATGTCGTGCAATGGGCAGCTCATCGATCTTGCGATATAAGAATTCCAAATGTTGTGCCAAACGACTACGTATTTGTTCGGGAGTAATCAGTTCATCAATCAAACCCGATACATAGGCATCCTTTAACGAAGGATCGAGGTGCAGCCCATCCGTTTCACTCGGTTGTATTTCGGCAGAGGCTTGTCCATCCGTACTTTGTACTTTTTTTGTGGTCTCTTTACCCATAACGCCAAGAGTTGCAGTTTCTAGAGCCAAGACCAGATCACCTTGTTGCGATGCGGTTTGCATCATGAGAAAAGCAGCTGCCCCATAGCATTTACGAACAATCACACTCATTCTAGGCACCCGAGTTTGCATGGCCGCACATAATCTGGCTCCATGTTGCAATAAGCCCTTTTGCTCTTCACGTTTTCCCGGCATAAAACCTGGCACATCAATTAAAGTAAGTATAGGAATTCGATAAGCATCGCAGATGCGGATAAATTTAGCTGCCTTTTGTGCGGCATCAGAATCAATTGCACCACTAAAACGAATGCTTTGATTGGCAACAATCCCTACCGCATACCCATGGATACGTACAAAAGCACAAATCATGGCTTGTCCATACATGCTTTTGTATTGCCATACTTCTGAACCATCCACAATTGCCTGAACCAAATCGAGCATATTAAACGGCACTCGGGGATCAGTTGGGATATTGGGCAACGCATGCATGGGTTCTAGGACTGCATGTCTTGGGGGGCTTTCTCCATGATGTGATGGAAAAAAGTGGAGCATGTTTTTTACCTGCTTTATTTGTGCGGTGATGCTGTCATCCACAAAATCCGCGATGCCAGTAGTACTGGCATGCATAGCAGTACCACCCAGTTCCCCCATACTGACTTTTTCACCGATTGCCTGTTGAACAACCATAGGACTGGTAACCATTAAATAGCTACGATGCTTATTAAAAAAAAGCAAATCCATCAACACAGCAGAATAAGCCGGTGCACCTAAGGTTGGAGCAACAAGGACTGCAAACTGTGGAACAATACCCGATAAAATAATATTGCGTGCAATAATTTGAGTGTACTCATCACCACTTAACAAATTCTCTTCCAAAGAAATGCCAGGGGAAGCTAAAAAAGCGATAATAGGGATGCGTAAGTCTTTGGCTCTATCCATAAGGCGTATAATCTTTTTCGCACCTTGGCTAGTAATATATCCTCGATTCACTGAATGATTATGAGCATATATGGCAACAGGCTTATGGTTTACTTTAGCTAAACCGGTGATCACTTCAGCCCCAAATTGTAAGTGGACTTGATCATTAGGGGCATAATCGGCAAGCAATGGAAGAAAACTATGCTCATCAATGAGACTTTCTATCCATTTCATCGTGGTTTTATCAACAGACGATGAGGGCATATTTCACTCAGCTATAAGTTAAATTTGTGCAAAATAATACACTTCGTAATTAATAGGGTCAAATTATCTAAAAAAACGGTTATAATGAGTCGCATTAAATTCTTACAGGTACTCTATGGAAATTCTGTCCCCCAATATCCGTTTTGATATTACCGCAGCATCGCGTGTTCTGCCAAATTCTCCTCCAGTCACTAATCTGGATATTTTAAAAAACTTCCCAAGAACCTCGAGCCACTCATCGTCTTTTTTAGAAAAATTTGCTGAAAAAATTGGGGAGGAGTTTGGTTTTTATTCTCGTTATTGGTGCCATAAACCTTGGGAGTCTCTAGACAAATCCAGAGCGTTGACTGCTGAATCATTAGCCACTGAAGCAGTACAAAAACTGTTGGCACAGTTCACCCCCCCCAAAAAAATAGATGCTTTTTTGTTGGGGTCGACCACCAATAAACGATTTACGGGCTCACAAGCTGCAGCTGTTCTCGGAAGCTTGGGAGTAGATGCCCCTGCTTATGATTTAAAAACGGGTTGCTCCACTTCCTTATCAACACTTCATCTTGCCTATGCTTTAATGGCTTTAGGGTATGGTAATATCCTGGTGAGTTGTGCCGAGACATTATCCAAAGTAATCGACCCTGAAAATGAAAAAACCTGGATAGGTTTGGCTGATGGTGCTGCTGCCTTGTTTATGGAAAAAAAGGAAACTGGTGCCTTTACCGTTGAAAAAACTTTTTTTTCTACGGAGGGAAAATACGTTGAAGCATTTACTACCCAGGGTGTTTTTCCGCCAACCCAAGAGCAAATCGATACCATAGGTTATCATCTAATTGGCGATGAATCCCTGATGAAAGAACTCGCCTATGTTAAGTACAAGCAGATGTTGGCCCATTTACTTCCTACAGAAGAGGATAGAGAAGCGATCACCTGGATCATCCCTCATCAAGTGAATCGCAAACTCATCACCCAACTTCTAGAGGAAAATCAAATTATCAATAAATCCATAATTTGGGATTCCGATACGATTGGTAATCTTGGTGGTGCATCAGTACTTTATTCTTTAGCAAGAGCGGTCGAGGAACAGATTTTTGACCGCCCAGGAAAAATACTCATGATGAGTGTTGGAGGCGGACTGTCCTACGCAGCGCAGATTCTCCAATTTCATAAGCCATGAGGTTTTCCGCGATGAATAAAGAGATTTTTAATTCTATCTCACTAGTGGATGCAATTCAGAACCGAGCTCTTCATACTCCGCAAAATGTGAGCTGTACTTTTGTAAATAGAGATTTAGAAGAAAAAATAACCTATGCTGAGCTGGACGAGCGAGCAAAAGCCATAGCCGCACGCTTACACGCTCAAGGAGCAAAACCAGGGGACAGAATCTTATTATTATTTTCCCCTGGTTTGCCGCTGATTCAAGCTTTTTTTGGTTGTCTTTACGCAGGCTGTATTGCGGTACCCATTTATCCCCCTGCGCAAGCAAAATTATTAGATAAGGCACATCGCATCATTCACAATGCAAAGCCGGTATGTGTTATGATGACGGCAGATCATTTAGTAAAATTTGCTGCAGTGGATAAACACGGAAAACCCCATTTGGATGACGTTCCCTGTCTCGCCTTAGATACCATAGAATTACAAATGAGTGTGCTGTGGCAGCCACCGCTGATTCGAAAAAATGACATTGCTTTTCTGCAGTACACCTCAGGCTCAACGATGCATCCTAAAGGAGTGATTATTACTCATGGCAATTTGTTGGATAACATTCACAAAATCTACCATGCTTTTCGGTTAAATGAAGAAACCATCTCCCTCAGCTGGCTCCCACCCCATCATGATATGGGATTAATAGGGTATATTTTGACTCCTCTTTATGCAGGGGTTCCAACTTATCTGATGTCCCCTTTTTCTTTTTTACAAAATCCGCTCTCCTGGTTACAAAACATTAGCAAATTTAGAGTAACCATTAGCGGCAGTCCTAATTTTGCTTACGATTATTGTGTGAAACGCATTAAAGAAGAAAAAAAAGAGGGTTTGGATTTAAGTTGCTGGACCATTGCCTCTAATGGTGCTGAACCCATTCGAAAAGAAACTTTAGAACATTTTTATCATGCCTTTAAGGATTATGGGTTTCGCAAAGAAACCTTCTATCCTTGTTATGGATTGGCTGAAGCAACTTTATTAGTAACCGGTCATGTCTCAGGAACGCCCTATCGCACAGTCACCCTAGCCAAAGAGCAGTATCAGGATCATCGTGTCCATTTTGCTGAAGAAGAAAATCCACATAGCCACAGCCTAGTCAGTTGCGGCCAATTGCTGCAGACAGTAAAAATTGTTGATCCAGAAACACGCACTCTCTGTGATAAGGATCAAATCGGGGAAATTTGGGTACAAAGCGCCAGTGTTGCTCAAGGATATTGGCAACAAGAAGAAGAGACCCTCCACGCATTTCAAGGCAAAATTCATGATGATCCCAGTAATCAAGTATATTTAAGAACGGGGGATTTAGGTTTTGTACATGAAGAGGAGCTTTATGTAACTGGCCGCATCAAGGATTTGATTATCCTCTATGGAAAAAATCATTATCCACAGGACATAGAATACTCCATCTTGCATGCACCAGTGCATGTATCTCTTGGTAAATGTGCTGCTTTTGTCATGCAAACTGGACATGAATACGAACTGACCGTCATGTGTGAGGTAAAAAATCGTTTTATGACACCTGAGGAACAAGAAACCTTGTTTCATACCATTTTTGAATTGGTTTATCAGAGTCATCAACTCGAAGTTCATCACATTGTTCTTATTCCACTTAAGGCAATGCCGCAAACTACCAGTGGTAAAATTCGTCGAAATTTCTGTCGCAAACACTTATTGGATAGTACACTGCCTATCATCTCTAGCTGGCGATTGAATAAGGTTGAGGGTTAATATATGCAATTTTTGGCTCAAGATTCTCCAAATAAAGTTGCGCTAAGTTTTGAGAAGCACCGTTTAAGTTTTGCGGAACTAGAAACAGCAATCAAGACCATGTCCTTACAATTTGACAAACTTCCACCTGGAATACTGATTTTACAAGCAACGCCTCACCCCCTATTTGTGATTCAATTATTAGCTGCCTTAACTATCGGAAAACCCGTAGCACTTTTCCCCCCTCAAGAATTAGAAGCGCAAAAACGAGCTATTTTAAGCACGAGCATGACCGTTAACGAACATGGGGAACTTTTAGAAATACAGGAAAACAACCGCATCAAACATCATCCTGATTTAGCGTTAGTACTCTTTACTTCAGGGAGTACAGGACAAATGAAAGCAGTACAACTTTCTCTAAAAAATATCAGCGCCAATTGTCGAGCAGTTATAAGCGCCCTTGAGTTTTCTCAAGTTGAGGATCAATTGTTATTTTTACCTTTGTCCTATTCTTTTGGCTTGTTAGGCCAATTACTCCCAGGGTTAATTGCGGGTATAACGACTGAATTGATCTCCCAATTTACTGACATCAAAACAGTGTTAGAAAGCGGTAAAGTCCCCGAAATGTGGAGCGGTGTCCCCTCTCATTGGGTTGCGATGAGTAAAATGGCTGCATTGTTTCCGGAAAGTGCTGCGAAAATAAAAGCTGTTGTCTCTGCGGGAGCCCCTTTGAGCATTTCATTGCGGGACAACTTAATTCATACTTTTCCCAAAGCAATAATTTACAATAATTACGGGTTAACAGAAGCCGCCCCTCGCGTACTGACTTATTCCAGCAAAGACTCTTTATTTCTCGAAGATTTTGCCGGTTACCCTATTGGTGATTGGCAATTACGTTTGTCAGAAGACAATGAATTACTCATCAAAGGCAGTCAATTGATGTTAGGGTATCTGGGGGAAGAACACCCATCCCTAATCGAAGAGGACTGGTTTTCTACTGGGGATTTAGCCGAGCAATTACCTTCGGGTTTAATCGCAATCAAAGGACGCAGAGATCAGATCGTGAATATAGCAGGTGAAAAGGTCAATTTAATTGAGATCGAACATAAAATTTGTCAAATTAATGGGATTAAAGAAGTAATTGTCTTACCTTTAGCTGATGAATTGTATGGTATCCGCTTACTTGCCTGTATGGAACAAGGTTGTTTTGCCCCCAATATCACAGAGCAAATGCTTGCCGAACAATTAAAACAACAATTTTTACCCCGAAAGCTTCCGATTAGCGTGCAATTACTCGAAAAATTGCCCCGTAATCAACACGGAAAATTGGATAGAAAAAACCTACTTTTAAGTCAGAAGGATAAAATCCATGCTCACTGAACGCATTCGCAATACGTTGGTAAAGATTGGGCTTACCCATCTTCCCCAAGATACATCCGCCTCATTGGAACAAGGCGGTCTGGATAGTTTAATGTTGGCCCTGCTTATTATCGAGTTGGAGCGTGAGTTTAAACTAAAAATCCCGGTAATGCCTTTAGTAAAAGATCATTATGTATCGATAGACAGTATTGAAAGACACCTACTTGAATTGGGGGCAGAATGAATCTCTTGCTTACAGGAGGCTCCTCAGATATTGCCCAGGCTATAGCCAAAAGAAGGCTGCAATTGGGAGACCGCATCATCATCACTTGTTCCACTAAAGAAAGCCTGGATAGGACATTGGAACACTACAAACAGCAGGAGATGCAGGTAAGCGGCTTGGTATACAATTTTTCCAATCCTGAACACAGTAAAGAAGATCTGCAGCATCTGCTGCAAGAACCTTTAGATGGTGTCATCCTGAACGCCTTTACCCGTGTAAACCAACTCCGTAAATTACATGCTTTATCCTATCCTGCGTTACGTACTTATATTGATGATAATCTGCATGGCAATATTTGGCTGATTCATCAGTTATTACCCGCTTTTGTAGCCCATAAATTTGGTCGATTGATTCTGATTTCCAGCCTTTCGGCAATTACAGGAACCAGTCGTTATGGCGCTTATTGCGCAACCAAAGCCGCATTAGAGGGATTGTTTTTAAACCTGGCCGTTGATTACAGCGCCAACAATATTTTATCCAACATTGTACGTGTTGGTCTGATTAAGACATCAAGAACCGAAGCATTTTGGCAGCGACCTGCTTATCAAGAAAAAATGGCCCAAATTATTCCGCAAGGCATGATGGGAGAACCCGCTCAAGTGGCAGAGGCAATGGATCCCTTATTATCCCGCACCTCATTTATGACAGGCTCTGTAATTACAGTCAGTGGGGGCTTGCCTTTAATGCGTTCCGAAGGAGTATTGTCTTGATGAACCACCACAGTGTGTATGCTTTAAGAGAACACTCCAGTACTGTCATCCCGAGTGCAGCACGCAATGACGGGATCCGGCTATGCTGCGCTAGACTTTTTAGTGAACTGGGCATGAGGTTATTATGAATTTATTACACGCTGAAAAAAATATCTACCTTAAAGGTCCATTCGCTGCATTGCCAGAAAAGATTATGAGCAATCAGGAGGTGCTTCAATGGATGAATAGCACACAAAACCCCGCACTAGTCAGTTTCTCAACAGGGATTCGCAACAGACGTTGGGTCAGTGACGATCAGGCCTGTAGCGATTTGGCGGTATTGGCTGCAGAGAAGCTATTTGCGACGAAGCCCGCAGAAAAAAATAAGATCAACCAAATTATCTTAGCTACGATTTCAGGAGACTATCTCGCACCACCGACCAGCCCGCTCGTGCAACACCGGCTTGGATTAACCAATACCGGTGCTTTTGATATTGGCGCAGCCTGTGCAGGCTTTGTAGTTGGTTTACATACTAGTGCCGCGATTGCTCAAGCGAGCAGGGGATCCGTTTTATTAATCGCCAGTGAAGTTCGTTCCAAATTTTTAAATAAAAATAATTTTGCTACGGGAGTTCTCTTTGGCGATGGTGCCGCCGCTTGTGTGGTGTGCACCGATAAAGAAGATGCAGAATTCCGTTTTATAGCTTCTGCGTTATTTGCCGATGGAGAAGTGAGCGATACCGTATCCACGCCTGCTGGAGGATCAAGACTACCTGCCGCACAGTGTACAAACCCTGAACTTTTTTATATTACGATCAAAGAAAATACCGCATTATTTGTCAAAGCAGTACACGG
This sequence comes from Legionella sp. PATHC035, assembly GCF_026191115.1. Classification (NCBI taxonomy): domain Bacteria; kingdom Pseudomonadati; phylum Pseudomonadota; class Gammaproteobacteria; order Legionellales; family Legionellaceae; genus Legionella; species Legionella sp. PATHC035. Next base: position 1,110,018 of record NZ_JAPHOT010000001.1, read on the forward strand.
AATGGTTGATGGGGCTGAAGAATTTCTCAAGGCATTAAATCTGACTACAGCTGATATTCAATGGCTTGTACCACATCAGGGTAATAAAAATTTAGTTTTATCGGTTGCCAAACAATTAGGTTTTCCTGAAGAGCGTATTGTCAAAACCGTGGAAGAAACCGGCAATACATCCGGTTCAAGTGTAGGTATTGCTTTGGATTACCTGCGCGAACATGCAGAGATTAAGGCAAAAGATAAAGTATTGTTAGTTGCTGCGGGTGGAGGAGGCATCGCCGCTTGCGCCCTTTTAGAGGTGATTTAATGTAGCCCTGGGTGAGGCGGAACCGGAACCCAGGCTACTATTGTATTAAAATTTAAACTTCGAACTAAACCAAAATTCAGCCAAAGGCGTGCCCTTATAATGTGCTAAATGGAAATGGAAAAACTCTTGTGCGGCCTTCAGCTTATTGCTTTGTGCTAAACAAATAAAATAGGTCTGGGCAATGATTTCTGATTGCGCATCGCTGCCACCGATTTCCGTGCGTCTTGCAATACAAGGTGTCATCAACTCACAGGCTGTTTGAAAATCGTTGTTTACAAAAGCATGAATGCCTTTGCATAAGGGCAAGATCACAGAGAGCCAAAGCGTTTGATTATATCCCTTCGCCAGCGTTTTAGCATAGGTTTCAATTGATGATAGAGATTTCTGCACTGCATCTTCCTGACCTAAACGAGAAAGACAATAGATGTAATGAACTGTATTAAAACCGGTATAGTGCATCAATGGATTTTCATTCAGATATAAGGCAATAACATTAAATCGATCCAGATGCGGTAATCCTGCCATATCCAAACGCCATAATAGTGAAATGGCATCGATTTGCTCGGTTATAATTTCTGGGGAAAGACCAAAAATTACAGGATATAGATCCATCACCTTCTCTTCTTGATGTAATGCAATGTAGAATAACGCTAAATGCCAACTGTTGTGCCCACGAAGAAGGGATGAAATTTCGTCCCAACTCCCTCGAAACGTTTCCAAAGCGGTAATTCCTTTGGCAACATTATTTGTGTTCAGATAGGTGTGTGCCAAGGTATGATGAGCCCAAGGCGTAATGGGCTCCATGGCCAGCGCATGCTCAGCCAATTGTTGGGCTTCTCTCACATGTCCCGACAACTCCGCAGCAAAAGAATGCATGGCTATAAAATGAGATTCATCCTGATTATGTGCTGCAATTCGTTCACAGAAGGCTAAATAGTGATGACTGTTATAAGCTTGTCCTGCGCAATAAAATAACCATTCAGCAAATTTTGCCGCCAACGTATCACGGGGATATAAAGCCGTTAGACTGGCTAAAATGGTTAAAGCACTTTCATACTCCAAATTCATCCAAGCTTTAACCGCTTGATAGGTTAATTTTTCTCTTAAATTTACTGTAGGTAATAATTTTTCAGCATGTAATAAATGCTCTTTTGCCAAGGATGTAGCTGCATCAGTTTGGCCATAAAGATAAAAAGCAGCAGCATAGACTTGAAGGAGCAAATTATCAGGATGATTTTTAACAGCATCTAAAATAAAATGAGGCTCCTTCCCTGCACCTAAGATTTGATGATGAAAGTGATTAATACTTTCAATAACTTGCAACGATCCTGTTGTCACGGCTAAACCACGATTCGTTTCCATAGTGTTCCTAAAGTCTTCCTCCTTCTTTTTATTATATATGTCTTTAACAAAAACGGAGAGAAAATAAACACCTCAGAAAAATAAACTCAAGAGTGGATTTGATTGCATCAATTAAGGCCATCAGATAAGCTAGCTGCCCAAATAAAGAGGGATAAAATAACGATGAAGAGTCAAAAAGAATTATTCGAATTTTTATGTGAATTGATTGATATTCAAATAAAAAAATATGTCGCCTTACCCAAAATAGGTATAGGCCCAGATGCACGCCTCAATGGGCAACTTGTTTTTGAAGAAGTGAATGAGTTGTTAGGGTTTGCTGAACAATTGATGGCTGAGATGGAAAGCAAATCGGTTTCTTCCGAACTCTTCTCCTCAATTTTTGAGCAAGTTAAATTTTATCTTGAACAAGAGCATTTAAGAGGATATGCGGGTTGGCTTCTTGATGAAAACAATATTCATACACCACTGATGGCACGAGTAAATGAGCAAATTAGACGGTTAAATGGAATCGCTAGTTCAGCAAATATCCCATGTTTTTCCTCATCAAGACCCATAACAGAAACACAGAAACAGACCGAATATGATAGTGTTGCCATTGCTTTTTACATTTTGGACCTCGCTATAAAAATCGCTGAAAATCCTGGGATGGAATTAGATGATAAGAGTCTAAAGCATGCGCTCCCAATATTAAAACGTAATGCGACCACCCGATATTGCAAAGAGGAATTTGCACACCCAATTCGGGAATTGCATAAAAAATGCCGTAGCTTTTTGCAGCAATCTGATTCTCAAAAAAGCAATACTCTGCTCGACAAAGCAGATGCCAACGCATATGAAAAAAAACACAGAGAGCAATGGAGTAATTTACTTAAGCGCTATAAAAAAATTGCGCCAGATTCTTTATTATTCGCTCCCGAACATGAGTGGTATAAAATTGGTAAATTAGCCGATGAAAAAACAAAACCAAAATCAACCTATTCTACTCAAAATCTTACATTATTTGGCGGAGTCACTTTAGGTGTAGTACTTGTTTGCATGTTGATTTCATATTTTATGAAACAACAGAATGAAGAAAACCTCTTCAATTCAACTTTGAACCCCTAAAAGTAGCCTGGGTTAGGCGCAGCCGTAACCCAGGTTAACAATAGCTTATCTGTGAAAAATAAAATTGCAAAATCCCTATGATCGGCGACATTCAAAAATACACTAATTACGCCTGGGTAAAATCAAATAAATCCTTATAAGTATGAAAATTCATGGCATCTTCCTCAGTCACGGTTAGATTATAATCTTCACTGAGAATGGCCAATAACTCAACGATTTTCAAAGAGTCTAAATGCAGGTCTTCGATCAGTACCGTATCCTCATGAATTTCCTCTTCTTTTGCCCCTGATAACCTGGATATAATTTTTTTTAATTCACTGTCACTGATTTTCATACAACACCTATTAATTATCTTTTGAGGCTAAATAATACCACGAAGCGAAAGAACATAACCCTAAAATAAGCAATATTATCGCTAAAGAGAATTGGCCATACCATTGACCCAAGGCAATAATACCTGTAGATAACGCCGAGCTTAAATCTTGCATACAGGCGTATAAAGCTCCAACTGTACCGGCCATATGAGGAAATGGATGAAAAGCGCCAGCAAATGCATTGATAAAAGTAAACCCAACACCCATGCTAAATAATGCTACGGGAATCATGATAGAAAGCACATTTTGGAATCCTAACATAGCAAGGGACAGCATGGTAAAACCACCGATGATCATGAATACAATTCCTAAAAATACCATATAGGAGACCCCTTTGCTCATCACCAATTGGCTATTGATTATCCCACTCACACAAATAGCGCCAGCAATAAAAATGGTTAATTGCCCGAATTCTATAGGACTAAGTCCTAGTACATCCTGAAAAAGAAAGGGTGCAATCGCCAGATAACCAATTAAGCCTGCCGACGCAAGACAAGCGCACAATGCATAACCTACAAAGACTTTAGATTTTAATAAGGTAAAATAATTCGCACGCATTACTTTAAATTGAGTTGCATCAGGATTAAGGTTTTTATTGGTTTCTGGAAGAAAGAACAGAGCCAAAATCCATATGGCGATACCGAAGACTAATAAGAATAAAAAATTCATTCGCCATCCAAAATGCTCCTGGATGTATCCACCTAGAACAGGAGAGGCAACCATAATAAATACACTGACGATGCCTACATAAGATCCAATCTTGGATAACACTCTGTCAGTAAAAAGGTCGCGCACTAAAGATCGGCCCACTGAACCGCAACATCCAATACCAAATCCTTGAATAAAGCGGCCAACAATCAATACTAAAACTGAAGGGGCAACAAAACAGATTAAACTACCTAAAATGCTTAAACCAACACCAAACATCAGTGGCGGTTTACGACCAATTTTATCCGATAAAGGACCATAAAATACGTGGGAGATACTCAGGCCCAACATGAAAAGAGATAACGTTAATTGAATCGATGCCTCATTGCTGTTAAAAATCTTAGTAATTGCAGGCAATGAAGGAACATATTGATCCGTAGTCATCTGCATTAATACCATGAGCATTAAAACAACAAAAACCAATAAAGGTTGAAGTGAAACCTGCTGAACATCATTTTTTTTGTGCATCAAAAAACCCTTTTAACCTCTTATTAACAGCCCCTTCCACATAAACTCATGCCCTAATCACACCATACATAGTCCCAATATAATCAAACAACAAATAAAACCGACAAACCACACCGCTGATCTCAATGAAGCCTTATCCATTAAATAAAAAAAACAATAAATAACTCGGGAAATTATATAAATAATCGCCAAAACCTGAATTGAAATACCTAAATGTTTAGTAGCCATCGCAGTTAATGCAGCAGTTGCAAATACAAGCAACGATTCAAAACTGTTTTGATGTGCGGCAACAGCTCGCGCTCCCATTCCCTGCAATCTTGCCTGTTGTGCTCTTGGATAATGATTGTCGTATCGGCCTTCTTTTTGCATAAAATAAGCAACAACCATCTTGAGAAGATAGGGTAATAGTATTGCAATCAACAAACACAGTATCAAAGTAGTCATAATGGGCAAATTTCCTCAATAAACGTTCCTGCTTAAAAAACTTTGTAAATTGTAGTTCGGATCTCTTAACTCCTTCAAAAAGAGATGGCGACTCATTCCTGAATAATGAATAAAAAGCGAATCATAATAGCGAGAATATTCTCTTAGCACAATGACTTATGACTCCCTATCCATAAAGGGAAAATAGTACTTTATACCAATTAAATTCTTCTGTTATGATAAATTGATGTGGTCATCATTTAAAGGATTGGTACTATGGTACAAGATGAGTCAAAAAAAAAATCCAAAGGACATATTGTTTTATCATCACATCCATCCGGACATACTGCTGCTCCATTAAAAATTAAATGGGGAGCAGAAAACCCCAAAGAACGTGGTCCTGTTATCGCTTCGCTTACTAATATCAAAAATCGCAATGCAGTCGGCACCCACTCAGGCTCATATTCAGTTTACCGTGCTCTTGCTGTTGCTGCCGGTGTATTGGATCCGGAGCATGTACCCGATCTGACTGATACTACTCCACCAGTTACCATAGGTCCCCATCCTCAATGGAATGATGCTCAGAAGATTGTTTCACTTGATCCTTGGGGCCATCTCGTGGCAAGCGTATTCGCTGATGAAATTCAAGCAGGATATGATATTCGTCCCACAATCGCAGTGACTAAAGCGCATATTAATATCCCTGAATTGCATACAGCGATCCAAAAAGGTCGCCTCATACCCGACGGAAAAATATTAAAAGAGTCAGGGGATGTTGCAGTAACTAAAGCGGCTCTAGAACCAGTCTGGTATCTACCTGGAATTGCTGAGCGCTTTAAAATTTCCGAATCACATTTACGCCGGACCTTATTTGAACAAACAGCAGGCATGTTTCCCGAACTGGTCACACGTTCTGATCTTGATGTTTTTTTACCTCCCATAGGCGGATTAACTGCTTATTTTTTTGGCGATGTAACCACCATCCACGATCCCAAAATTGAATTGACTTGTCGTATTCATGACGAATGTAATGGCTCTGATGTGTTCGGCTCTGATATTTGTACGTGTCGGCCTTATTTAGTACATGGAATTGAATTATCCATTGAATCAGCCCAAAAAGGTGGAGCTGGCTTGATTGTTTATAATCGCAAAGAAGGAAGGGCTCTCGGTGAAGTAACCAAATTTCTAGTCTATAACGCCCGCAAACGACAAAAAGGTGGCGATACCGCCGCAAAATACTTTGAACGAACAGAGTGTGTTGCAGGAGTTCAAGATATGCGATTTCAAGAGCTCATGTCGGATGTCTTACATTGGCTTGGTATTACCAAGATTCATCGCTTTGTTTCTATGTCCAATATGAAATATGATGCGTTGCTCAAATCAGGAATTCAGGTCGTAGAACGAGTATCCATTCCTGATGAACTGGTTCCCCCTGATGCCCAAGTTGAAATGAATGCCAAACGTGCAGCGGGTTACTACTCACCTGATCGTATTGTTGATATCAATGAACTAGCAAGAACTAAAGGACGTGATCTTAATGAGTAATGAACAACAAGAAATTGCCCACGTATTGGCTACACTAAAAGATCCTCGCACCATACGCTTACGATCCCAAGCTATTTTGGAACGAGTGAAACACGATCAGTCAGCCTACTTTTGCATAGATCCAGAAAAGATGACCCGCACTGCTTCTTTTGTTATTGAGGTCATTCAAAATAATTATCCGCAGCTCGATATTCCTTATCATAGTCGCTGGCGTCATTTTGAAGCCGGGGGGATTGATCGAATAAAAAAAATGCTGGAGCATTTGAGTGGCTTATCTCAAGATGAGCAAGGAAAAATACTTTATGAGCTCGTTATTATCAGTGTACTCCTCGATGCCGGCGCAGGTAAATACTGGCGCTATACCGAACCTGAGACTGGAAGAGATTACTCCCGTTCGGAAGGACTTGCTCTAGCTAGTCTATCTCTTTATCAAGAGGGGATGTTTAGTGCCTTTCCCAATGAGCCCCTGAGAGTGGATGCCGAGCGTCTATTGAATTTCAAAGAAGACGACTTACAGCGCGGATTTCAAGTGACTACCAACAATCCTTTAGAAGGTCTTTCTGGACGTGTTACTCTGCTCAATCGACTTGGTGAATTAATACAACAGGATAGAGAACATTTTGGGGAAGAAAACCGCTTGGGTAATTTTTATACCTACATCCGTTCTTTAGCAAGAAATCAGACGCTGACCGCCGCACAAATTTTTCATGAAGTCCTTAATGCATTTAATGGCATATGGCCAGCCAGACTTTTATTTCATGGAATCCCTCTTGGCGATGTGTGGCAATATAGTGCATTAAAAACGAACGAACCCGGATCAGAATATATTCCTTTTCATAAATTATCACAGTGGCTCACTTACTCCTTAATTGAACCTTTAGAACAAGCAGGAATTTCCGTGATGCTCCTGGAAGAGCTCACCGGTTTACCAGAATATCGAAACGGAGGATTATTCATTGATTGTGATGTGCTGCATATTAAAGATAAAAAAATTATGGAAACAGCACTTCCTCCTGGCTCAGAAATCATTGTGGAGTGGCGTGCATTAACCATTGCTCTCTTGGATGAATTAGCCGACCTCATCAGAAAAAAATTACAAAAAAATGCCAAAGAACTCCCTTTAGCCAAAATTTTACAAGGAGGTACCTGGGAAGCTGGACGACGGATTGCGAAAGAGAAACGTCCTGAAGGTATTCCCCCCTTACAGATTATTAGTGACGGCACCGTGTTTTAAGTTAAGACCATTACAGCTGGGTGCTTTGTAGCCCGGATTAGCGCAGCGAAATTCGGGGATTTTTGTATATAACCCCGGATTACGCTGCGCCAATCCGGGCTACACTACACCCAAGATACAATTTATATAAAATCGCAGTTTGGAGTTAAAATGAACAATCCACAGGTTGTAGTAGTGAAACATCCGTTAATTCAGCATAAATTAACGATTATGCGTCGAAGAGACACCAGTACAGTCAAATTCCGCACCCTGATGCATGAAATAAGCATGTTGCTTGCTTATGAAATCACTCGTGATTTGGAAATGGAATATGAAGAGATCGAAACACCTTTAGCCTTGATGCAATCACCTGTTTTAAAAGGTAAAAAAATGGTTTTTGTTTCAATTTTACGTGCCGGAAATGGTTTGGTTGATGGCATGTTACAACTTGTGCCGACAGCACGAATTGGCCATATTGGTTTGTATCGAGATCCTAAAACTCTTGAGGCGATTGAGTATTATATTAAACTTCCAGAACATACTCGCGATCGGGATGTTATTGTGGTAGATCCCATGTTAGCCACTGGAAATTCGGCCATTGCCGCAGTCAAAGAAATTAAAGCGATCAGCCCTAAATCCATTAAATTTCTCTGTCTGCTTGCCTCACCAGAAGGAATAGCTGCTTTTCATGAAGAGCATCCCGAGATTCCTATTTTCACAGCGGCAATAGACCAACAGCTCAATGAAAAAGGGTACATTATTCCCGGCTTAGGTGATGCTGGAGACAGGCTTTATGGAACAAAACTGGAGTACTAGCTGCTGAAAATTAAGTAAATTAATCGAGCGGTTTAGCAGCACAAGCGGACTCTGTTGAAATATTAGCTTCACAGTGTTAATATTGAACACAGTGCGCGGTATTACAAAAGGAAAGGATATTTTAATGTCATCAAATGAATCTACAGCAATACTTTCATCTCTTGCAGTGAATAAAAAATATTCTTGGACAAAACACGATACCGTCTGGATGCTTAGCCTTTACGGAACTGCTGTAGGCGCGGGAACCTTATTTCTTCCAATCGATGCCGGATTAAATGGAATTTGGCCGTTAATTATTATGGCGGTACTTGCCTTCCCTATGACCTACTTCTCCCATCGTGCGTTATGCCGCTTCGTTTTATCCGGATCTTCGAACCAAAATGACATCACCGATGTAGTTGAAGAGCATTTTGGTACTTTTGCAGGAAGAATACTCACGGGTCTATATTTCTTTGCCATTTACCCCATCTTATTAATGTACAGCGTAGCCATTACCAATACCACTGAAAGCTTTCTTGTCAATCAGTTGGGCATGTCCGCTCCTCCTAGAGCACTTTTAGCCATAGTGCTCATCCTTGCACTCATGGCTATAGTACGTTTTGGACAGGAGATTATCGTTAAATCAATGTCCTTAATGGTGTATCCTTTTGCGACGATATTATTATTTTTATCTCTTTATTTAATTCCCAACTGGAACAACGCTATTCTACAACAAAGCAATTCATTACATGCGAACGGCGGACATGGTCTTTTAATGACTTTATGGTTAGTCATTCCAGTTATGGTATTTTCCTTCAATCATTCACCGATTATTTCCTCTTTTGCCGTCAATCAAAAAGAGCGATATGGTAGTGATGCGGATAAACGTAGCACATCAATTATGCGATACAGCCATTTACTGATGGTCTTTTCGGTAATGTTTTTTGTATTTAGCTGTGTTTTTAGTCTTTCACCTCAAGATCTGATGCAGGCCAAACAACAAAACATTTCCATCCTGTCTTATCTAGCGAATCACTTTAAAACACCACTCATTGCATGCATTGCACCGATCATTGCCTTTATTGCGATTTCCAAATCATTTCTAGGTCATTATTTGGGCGCTAAAGAGGGTCTAAGCAGTATTATTGTAAATATGTTAAAATCGACTGGAACAACAATAAGTCCAGGCAAGCTCCAGCGAATTATTGAAATTTTTATGGTACTAACCTGCTGGATTGTAGCGACCATAAACCCCAATATCTTAAAAATGATAGAAACATTAGGTGGGCCGGTCATTGCTGCGTTATTGTTTATCATGCCTATGTTTGCCATTGCCAAAATTCCTGCAATGAAAAAATATCAGTCAAATACAGTAAGCAATGTATTTACCACAGCTATAGGCATCATCGCTATTTCGGCAATCGTATATGGTCTGTTTTAAAATTAGATGAGGTCAATTCTTGGGCTGAGGGATTACACTTTTAAGTACAATCGTACTCAGTTACCCCCAGCCAAGTTCTTTTTTTCATTGAGTTCTAAAGGAAGGAACCTTTTTTCTGTATCACTCGACAACCTGATGGACCAAGTTGCTGATGCAAGATGATTTACACTGAATTTGAGCAGGCATCGTTTATCACAGACAAATTATTGTGCCCCCAATAGTTTTTTCAAATGCTCCTTTTCTCCATTCCAGGTACCTATTTTATCCTCTTCGATAAATTTGATTGCTTCTTTAAAAAGAAGGTTGACCCTGCGCAAATTTTTCTGATTCCTTATTCCTGGAAGTCCCTGGTGGATTGAGGCTCGCATTACTTCTTGGTACTCATTGCTCACAGTATTATCTTTTGACATCAAAATCTGGCCTAAGTGATCAACTTGTTTGCGAAGTTTATTGCCTAATCCCTTATCAAGATCTTTTCCTAACAGATATGACTGCGCTTCATTACGATAAAACTCCATATCTCGGGTCAGCTTTTCCTTTCTCTCAGGGTCAACCACCGCTGTCATTATAAAATTTTGCATTAAATTGGCTAACTGAGCGTAAAAATATCTCGATTGCAGTGTTAAAGATTTATTTTCTTCTAGTGCTGGGCGTAATGGGTGTTGTGGCGTTGAAAGAATAGTATGAGCAAGCGGTATTCCATTTGTCCCTTTCACTAATATGGAGGCTCCATGGCGAAGCAAAGTAGATAAACAAGAGGCCATCGACTTTTTCTCACACATACTAAAACAATAGTGCACGGCCGATTTGAACGTCTGATCTTCGATTCTTATCGGTTGATTGTCGAGAATATATTCTCCGTGATCCAATAAAAAATCCAAGAATTCTCCATCCGCCTGATCGAGAGCCTGGATAAGGAATTTTTCATCTAACTGATAATGGAAAGGCGTAAATGTCTTTGCTAAGTCAAATTTTCTTTGTGCTATCAAACGATGCAGTAATGTCGTAGCCTTAAGGTTGATTTGCAATTGCAAAGTATTAATTTTATCCATAAAGTCTTGAGGAAGAGCATCATCATCCTCACTTAATAATAAAATAGAATTGACTTCGGTGTGTAGATTACAAATTTCGTTAACCGCTCTTGCATCATCGTTTTCTAGGCTATTGAATTTTACAATTGCAGCATCTAAATCGGCTTCAACATGAGAAATTGAAGAAGATTTAGGGGCATGGGATTGAAGAGATTTTTTCCCTGATCTCGATGCAGATTTAGGTTTTTCTGCTCGCGGTTCAGGTTTCTTTGAATCGGCTTTAGGGGCTTGTTTTTTTGTCTGTTGACGCGTTACTTTTTTTGGTTGGCCTAGTGATTTTGGTTGCTGAATAAATAACTCAAGCGATTTTGCAATTCTTATGTAGGAATCATGTTTGAATAAAGGATTTAAAGCTTTAAGTGTCTTTATCATGCGCTGAACAACAACCTCATGCTCTGATTTCTTTGCTATGAGATCTTTTGATAACTCGGATGCCTGCTGTTCATCTTTCTCGTATTGAGTTTGCAAGTTTCTGATTTTTTCACTCTTTCTTCGCTGAACTTCAGAGATAATCGGATCGACTTTTTCTCGTGCTAATGTAATAAATTGATCCGATAAATACTCCTCAATTTCTAGATGAGTTTTTTTATCATCACCGGTTATCAACGAAAGTACCGGCAATTGAGATAACTGGTTACGCTCGTTAAAAAACACATGTAATACGTACTCTTGGTTCATTTTATCCACAAAATACGCAGAATAATGAAATTGACTCAGCGATGGATTCTCTGCATTTTCACCCTCATAAACACTAATATGATGTTTCGAGAGATTCAGTTCCAAATCCTTAAATTTAAAGAAAATGGGCTGTTCGATAGGCAAATCAAAGCGAAAATAGGGACACTTTGTCTTGTCTTGTGTTTTTATCAGATAAACATCATTACCGAGATGCAGTTTTCTATTTTTATAAACACAGAGTTCAAGAAAGTTATAAAGCGTATTTTTAGCCATTAAAAACCCATAAAGATCACAAATTTAGCAATGCTATTGTTCTATGCTCTTCTTGTCAAGAAACAAATTGAGCAGTTAGAGTGAATTAACTGCAAATCTAGGACTGTAACTATTTTATTGAAACCTGTCAGACAGACCTTCTAGATTGCTCATTTCTATTGACTGCTCACCAAGGCCAACTGTTCGTTCTTGATTCCAACTTTCGCATAAGAGATTGCGAAAAAAGTCCCGTATTAGTTTGAGCTACGATTATGATAACGATTGATGTTTTATTCTAAATCCATCATGATACGCTCCCAATATTTTTAGTGGTCTTTATTTGTCCATTAGCTTAATTTGAAAAGATGGAATTTTTATGAGCAATGATTCTCTCAAACTAAAAAAACAATCTGCCTCCCCGGATTATCTCAAACGTACTGGTGGCGTTCTCCTTACTTTTGTAAGTACTATCGGACTAATCTTTACCGCGCCGCTCCTCCTTTTGGGAGGACTTACAGGCTGGTTAACCGGGCTATTTACAAAAAATAATCCTTTAGAAACCAGTCTTACAGGTGCCAAAATCGGTTCTTTAGGAACTCTCAGTGCACTGCTTTTCGGATTGAAGCTTACTCAAGCCATGATTGAGGTGAGTGATATTTCTGAACATGACTTACTATTAAACGAACGCTCAGAGCAGCCAGAGTCAGGTCGTGATGAAGAGTCTATCGAGGAACAAACATTAACACTTACAGCCGAGCCGGAAGAAAAGCTCTCGGACATCAAATCCAAAGAAGAACCCGTAGTTGTCAAAACAAAGGAAAAACCGATAGCCGCTCAACACCAAGGTTCAGCAAATGCACCTCAAATTACGAGAGCAAGCACTGTCCCTAATATTTTTTTCTCAAAGACTGAAGAAAAACCAGAATCGTCTAAAACATCTGCAAGCCATTACTTCGACCACCCCGAACACATTGAAACATTTATGGCTGAAGTAAACGCTTTGATAGCTCAAAATGAAGCACAAGCTGAATTAAAAGAAGAGGAAGAGGATTTATCTAAGGTAGCGGAACAAGAGATCACCGCACTCGTTGAAATAATCAACAATTCAACTCGAGCTCAGAATGAATTCTGGAATAAATTAGAAAAGTTATCTAATTACGATATTAAATTATTTGTAAAGAGATTAAGTCCAATGAAAGCCAAAAGATTCAGCTCCAGCGAGCTTGATAATTTATGGCGCTGTTTTACAGGTTTTGAATCTGAGCCCTCCAAAAGAGAATTTCAAAGCAAAAAATTTGCTGTTATGCTTGATGCGCTCTCTGAAGAACAGTTAAAAGCCTCTTTCGAATCACCTGATTTTTTAAAAATATTAAATAAAGACCACTACGTTACGGCTGCAGCCAATACGTTAAGTCGTAAGCAATTAGAGCTTTTTGCTTCGAATAGCAAAGGACATGATATTCTCAATGCCATGATAAAAAAATTGAAACCAGGCCCCTACACATTAGGCAAGCTTGTTTCTATCCTCCCTTTTGCTACTCAAAAGGTGAAAGCCGCTCTAATCGATCAGCTGGCCCATTTAGCCTGCCCTGCTTCACTTAATATCAGGTTGACCCAATTAGCGGATCATTACATTAAAGTAAATAACCAAATTGCCTTAAAGTCGATCACGGCGGCGCCAAGCACCTCGGCTCATTTAATGAGAAATAACACGGCTCCGTCTAAATGGACTGTCCATCTTCCCACTAAGCCGGTATATAGTCATCTAGTTGTACAAAAAAAAGAGTGGGCTGCTCAGGCATTAGATGCATTTATTGCTGAATTAAATGCAGAAGATTACCTTATAAAGATAGAAAAGCTATTTGAAGAGTTATCGAGTATACCGGATCACCAAATTAAAATCATAGTGGAACGAGCCTCTTCACCTGATTTTAAAAATCTACTGCAACATCTTTGGCAAATCGATTCAAAAACAACCAACCATCTGTCTTACAGAGAAAACAGAAGCAACCGCTTAAGGGTTGTCTTAGAAACCTTATCGGAAGAACAATTAAAAAGTTCTCTGAAAGAGAACAAATTTTGGGAAATTTTTAGAAATACCCAAGAACCATACGGTAAGATGGCGGCTGAAGTATTGTCTCCACGACAATTTGCAACGATTATTGCTCATGCCTCGATTGACAGGCATACAGATATTGCTGTTCTGATCAATCAAATTAGTAAAGACAGTCCAGCAGAAAAACGAAGACTGCATCAAATCCTGGAGGCCGTTATACCCTATACTACTCCATGGGTGGTATTAGCGTTAGAACGACAAATAAAAAATTTATTATCGTATGATCAGGATGTTTCACACCGTCTTAATCATGATCTCAAAAAATATCTTAAGGAATCATTAGAAAGACCAGAGGTTAATATGAACTATAAAAGAGATGGAAGTTTAGACAAAAAATCTATTTCACTACTCCTGATCGAAGTTGAGTCCTCTCATTCTCATTCTTTAGCTATGTAGACCTCAATGAATAATGGTAAAGAGTCTAATCAACTGGACTCTTTATTTTTAGGTTCGACAATGCTAATGAGTTGAGCTGATTAAGATAGGTGTTAAAATAGAGGGGCAGTTATAATTCAGGAAATGCAGCCTGTGTAGGCTAGCGTGTGCAGGGGGTACATCCTTTATTCCCTATTTCCATTCCCACCAAAATATGAAACAATTCTCAACAATCACATCCAATACTTTGTTTCATGCACGTTGAATTTCATCAGATACCTATAGAAAACATTCAAGCAGGACAGTATCAACCCAGAGAAGATTTTAATGATGCTGCTTTGAAAGAACTCGCGCAATCGATTGTATCTCAAGGACTCATTGAACCTTTAATCGTAAGAACAATAGCGAAACAGCGTTATGAAATTATTGCGGGAGAGCGAAGATGGCGCGCAGCAAAAATGGCAGGATTACACACTGTACCTTGCCTCATCGGGAACTATACTGATAAACAGGCTTGTGCCCTCACTTTAATCGAAAATATTCAACGAGAAGATTTAAATTTGATTGAAGAGGCAAGCGCTTATCGGCGTTTGATTGATGAGTTTCATTATCATCAAGATGAAATTGCCACTTTAGTAGGAAAATCACGAAGCCATATTGCCAATATCATACGGTTACTGAATTTGAGTGAAAAAATAAAAGATTTAATTCGAGATAAAAGCTTATCTTTTGGTCATGCGCGAGTTCTCGTGGGGCTAAATTCGGCCCAGCAGGAATACTTAGCAGCACAAACCATAGAACAACAATGGTCTGTAAGACAGTTAGAACATGCTGTCCGGACACAAAAAAACAAAGATTTTGCCCTCCCCAAAAATGCGAAAAAAGATCGGGATGTCGAACGACTCCAAGCCATATTATCAGAACAAGTAGGTGCACCCGTGCAAATAATAAACGATAATGAGCATGGTGGATGGCTGCAAGTGAAATTTTTTGATAATGATACCCTTGCGGGACTTTTGGAGCGTTTAGGCTTAAGATATGATTAATCTTTACCAACTCTATATTCTGCATAGGGTACAACAAAAGGAACGACATCGATGAGAAAGACATTGACTGGCGTGTTTTTATTGGCCTTATCCGCATTCGCATATAGCGCCAGTATCCAAACTGAAGTAGATCGTTTAATTAATCGCGTTAACCCCAATGTCAATCTTGGAATTGTCGTCCTTGACCTCACTTCCGGTAAGGTTTTATATCGTCGCAATGCACAACGATTATACATCCCTGCGAGTAATTTGAAACTTTTTTCTGAAGCAGCGGCGTTAATGGTACTTGGGCCAGACTATCGTTTTAAAAACCAATTAAGTATGAGCGCAGGAAAAATACAACAAGGGGTGCTGCAGGGGAACGTTTATGTGCGACTGAGTGGGGATCCTTCTTTTAGTCGTGATGATCTGAATACCCTGCTTTCCTCCTTGAAAGAATGGAACATCCATGCCATTCAAGGTAACGTGTACATTGACAGTAGCCTGGCTAATGTAGACCCCTATCCACCCGGATGGCTGACAACTGATTTATCTTACAGCTATGGTGCACCCAACGCGCCAGTGATGGTTGACTCCAATCGCTTGACCGTCACCGTAAATCCTGGAGCTCAAGCTGGCGATCCTGCTGTGGTTGAAGTAGATGATGGCGGTGGCGCCATTTCCCTAAATAACCAGACAACCACCAAAGCCGATAGCAAAGGCTGTGGTGTAGGTTTCACTCTGGATCAAGAGAATCATTTAACAGTTCGCGGTTGCGTTGGCGTTGGACAGTGGGCAGTGCAACAACGGCTGGCAATAAAAAATCCTCTAATGTATGCCCAAGCCATGATCAAGAGTCAATTAGCAAAGTCGAATATCCAACTCAATGGCCAGGTCCAATTAGGTAAAACTCCAGTTGGCTCTTTATTAATAGCGACACAGCACTCCAAACAGCTATCACAATTGATGGCAGATACATTAAAGCCTTCAGATAACCTCTATGCAGACAGCCTGTACTTGCATGCTGCGGAAAAACTCAATAAGGGAATACCCGTCAACTGGCGAGATGCTCAACCCTTAATTAAGAACTTTTTACAGTCACAAACAGGCATTGATTTCAGCAATGCAATTTTTACTGATGGCTCAGGTTTATCAAGGTACAGTTTGGTAACCCCAGAACAAACGATATCCTTATTAAAATTCCTATACCAACGTTTTCCATTATCCTATGAGTACATCGCCGCATTACCGATATCAGGACGTGATGGAACATTGCAAAAAAGATTTAAAATTCCAACTCAACAAGGATTTGTGCGCGCTAAAACAGGGACAATGACTGGAATAAACAGTCTCTCAGGGTATTTATATACTGCCAATGGCCATACTTTAGCTTTTGCAATGTATGTTAACCGACAACCAGGTAAAGCGTCAGGCCCTGGCCGACCTGTGTTGGATGCCCTATGTACTTACTTCTTGCAAAATAGTCCCGGAAGCAGTCGCTTGAGTCGCATTTTTTCACCGCATCAACGTGTTAGTTTTCAATTGAATCCGACCCAAGCAGAAAGACAAAAAGCACATCAAGCAAAATGGCGACGATTGGAATCAGCACTACGAACTGCTCTGCGAGGCCAATCGGTTAATGTCATCTATCGAGGCAATGAACTGATAGTAAATGACAACCAGGGTGATCCTGGAAAAGTATGGTCAACATTGCAAGCGGTGGTCAAAAAATATCCTTTTGCGGTCATGCTGTCGGCTAAGACGCTATCGATTAATCCTTCTGGTAACCCGGCGCTACTCTGGGTAGAAACCCTCGATTTACCCAATCAGACACGGACCTGGAGTATTCGCGAAGCGGCTTAGAAATAGAGTGAATCGCCCTCTCCAACGGTTGCAGAGGGGATTCTCTTAATAGCAATTGCCCTGTTGCAGCCACAACGCCATAAGTTGATATCATTGGATTGGCTCATAAACATAATTAATCATCAATGGAGATGCAATTGAACCCACTTAAAGTTGTTTTATTGATTTTTTGTTTTCTTCATTCAGTGCATGCAGCACCTAATTTTTTAACTATTAGTGATATTCATTACGGCAGTAGTAACTCATCAAATGATGGGGAGGACACGGGGCCAGAATTTTTCAATATTGCTATGAAAGAATATGAAAAATTAAGCGAAAAAGTAGATTTTATTCTTTGCTTAGGTGATTTACCCACTCACTCTTTATTCAATTCATCGAAAAAGGGCGAGTTCGAAAAAACCGTATTCGAAGAGTTGGATAAAAACGACAAAGGGCAGAAACCTATTTTTTATGTTACAGGGAATAACGATTCCTTACTTGGTAATTATCAACCTTTCGAAGCGAATGGTGTTTCTCCATTAAATTATGCTGCAGGCTGGAATGGAGCCTGTGCTCATTGTAAAGAATTGATTATCGATGCCAGTCACATGAGCCACGATGGATATTATTCCAGTTATGTGATACCTGGAAATAAACAAATTATCTTAATTGCTCTAAATGCAACTCAATGGACAAAAACACCCGTACTTTCTCAATACCCCAATCAAGAACAGGATGCCGCCATCCAACTTTCATGGCTCAATCAACAATTAAAAACACATCATGCCAAACAACTATTAATTGCTATGCATGAACCCCCTGGGAATTCATACCAGGGAACACCTATTTGGCATAAAAAGTACGTGCATGAATTTATAAAAATATTAAATAACAATAAAAAATCGTATGGAGAAATTACCCTGCTTTCTTCACATACCCATATGGATGAGCTCAGAAAAATCAGTTTAGATCATGGCACCAATATATATGCTTACTCTACGCCAAGTGTTAGTCGCGTCCATCATAATTACCCGGGGATGAAAATATTTAACCTCGATAATCATCTTAAAATTAAAAATTATACTACCTATTACACGAGCGATATAAACAGCTGGAGTGATCAGCATTATCAAGCGATAGGTAAAACGGATGCCATTTTTCCACATTGTCAGCACAAAACCTTATCCCAATGCTTGAATTCGTTAAATGCAAATCAGGTATGTAATTATTTAGATAAAGGTTTGTTTTACGGAGTAAAAAGCCCTAATGTGCCAACTCATGAATGCAATATAATATATAAAGTTACTTCTGATTGACAAATTCATCAATCAACTCTAACTTTGTTATTCTTTATAATTAAAGGACTAAAAAATGAAAGCACTTTATACCGCAACAGCGCGCACACATGGTGGCCGAGAGGGCCACATAGAAACATCAGACGGCTTATTAAGACTGGACCTTGCGAAACCTAAAGAACTTGGTGGCCAAAGTGACGGTACTAATCCCGAAGAATTATTTGCTGCCGGTTATGCTGCATGTTTCGAGAGTGCCATGCGTCATGTCGCTCGTTTACAGAACATTCCTTTAAAAGATGCCTCTATTCTTTCTCAAGTCTCCCTGTATTCCACACCAGAACACGGATTTAAACTTGGAGTTGAAATGCACGCTCATGTCGTGGGTCTGAATCAAAAAGATGCAGAAGATTTAGTAGCCAAAGCTCATGAAGTGTGTCCCTATTCTAAAGCAATTCAAGGCAATGTGGATGTGGCATTTAAAGTAAGTGCAGAATAAAACGACTGCTACTTATTCCGTGGAAGGTCGGTCATCCCGAGCGTAGCGTGGGATCTCCATGCGGTAGCACAGTATTTTAAGAGATTCCTCATGGCACCAGAGATGACGTCCAACCGGCAGCGCAATTTCTCTCGTCACATGCTGAGTTGTTCGGGAATATTAAGATGTGCTTCAAGCGCATGGCTGAGTTCACCAATATGATCTTCGGAGCGGGTCGTTTTTTTACCCGCAAAAAAATCATATATGGGGTGATGGTGTTTTTTTATTATTTTCATATTGTCTGGATCGTGCATAAATGATTTTATAAAAGCATCAATCTCTCGTAAATTACCACTTTGACACTTCAGTTCAAAAATAAATTGTTTCAATAACTCGCCTTTTTCACGACGTGATGAGCTAAATGACTTAGCCATATTGATTGCATTGTTATGGATGGTACTGATTATTTGTACTAAATCTTGCGGCAAATGGGCGTAAGTGGCAGGTAAAAAATGTCCCATTGCATCTTCTGCTTCCTTACAGCATTTTCTTGATGATTCAGGAGGAGTAAATTTAAAAATTTTATTGTATGCCTCTTTAAATTTTAGTGCTAACCAAGAATGCATATTCATTGTAGGATGTAAGATGTCCCAAAACATGTAGCCTTTGGCTGGCGAAATGTGTTCTTGTTGATCCACAGGATTTTTTTGATTTTGCTTAAATTCTTCCGACTCAATATAGGGAGATGTTAATTTATCCTCATCAAAACCATAATCTTTGCAATGATCATAAATTTCTTTAAATGGTTTACTGACATCGAAAATGGAAAGATTCAGCGGGATGTCTAGACCATCATATTTTTTGAGGATTTGTTGTACTTTAATTGCCAACTGCTCATTAAAATGTGCCGAGCATTCAGCGGCTTTATTCTGTTCTGTTGTACTTTTAGCCTTATATTTTGGCGTTAGGGAGAGATCCGGTAAATTCAATAGAACAAAATTTCTATACCCTTGTTGAATCAAGGTTTCAAGATTGGCGATTCGCGCATTGATTGCATTATCTGCTTCAAGAAAAGTAGGTTCAGCATTTACCGTAATTAAATCATTCGCCCCAGACCATTCAATAACTAAAGTTTCAGCTTTTTCCCGAGCGCTAATATGATATTTTTTATCGTCCGCACTGAGTAACTTTTGTTTCTCTGCTAAATGACTTAAGAGCAATCGAGCTGCTTCATCCATGGGATTCAGCGTGAGTTGTGTCTTATAATCGTATGAGGTTAAACCCGCTTCGCAATAGAAACGAGCAAAGCGTTCTCCTTTGTATAAAATATGTTTATCGCTATTGAGACTAAATGCCTTCTCATTTTTGCTCAATAAATGATGATCATTCGCTAAAATTGCATCGGCCACGTCTGCATTCCCTCGTGCATTCCGCGTGACTTTCAGTTTTTTTCGCGCATGTTCTATTTCAAATTGTTCAATAATTGCTGTAACAAAATAATCTCCCCAGACAAATCCGTTGGTAAATCGCCCTCGAGGTGCATCAAAACCTACTTCATAAATATCTCCCAAAGGAATAAAACCAAAAAGCATCCGTTTATTAAAAGTACCCCTATCCGATAAACTATCTCCCAAAACCACCAAACGACTAATCTTAATCTCAGATGCTGGCATATTAATCTCCTTATAAAAGATCATTGACCAAGATCTCCGTCCTCTTGCAGGAAAGAACTAGGATAAGTCTAAAATGCAACCCAAAATCTCCTAAACCTAATCCTTGATAAGCCTCAAGAAAGAGATCCGAAAAAAATGATTACAAATGATTTAAAAAGATAATTCAGTTTTGAAATCAGCTGCTTTTGTACTACGTAACAATACAAATTAGAGCGATAAAATTTTGCTTTCACCACCTACAGAGATTCTGGTTAGAATCTAAGCAATAAAAGCAGGACCACTGGAAAAACATCCCATTACTTTCACTTCATTTATTGGGATTTTATATTGGTTGCTTGAACAGTTCCTGATAATATAGACTTATTTTTCAAAAATTGCCTATGAAAAACAACCATTTTGATCTTATTGTATTAGGTGGAGGCAGTGGTGGTATCGCCAGTGCTGTTCGAGCTGCAAAACATGGTGCTAAAGTAGCAGTGGTAGAACCCAATCACTTGGGGGGTACTTGCGTTAATTTAGGCTGTGTCCCCAAAAAAATTATGTTCAATGCATCCATGATTTGTGACATCATGCACCATGCATCCGATTATGGGTTTTCTACTATCTCAAGCCAACTTGACTGGAATACCCTCGTTACGAAGCGTAATGCTTATATAGAACGACTCAGGGAAAACTATGCACGACGTTTTGCTCAATTTAATATCACCCTGATTCAAGGTTTAGGGGCATTTCACGATCCACACTCGATTAAAGTAAATGATACTTTTTATCAGGCACCCCATATTATCATTGCCACGGGTGGAAAGCCTTCGCTACCAATAATTCATGGGATTCAGCATGCAATTGACTCGGACGGTTTCTTTGCCTTAACCAAACAACCTGAGAAAGTTGCTATTATTGGAAGCGGCTATATCGGAGTGGAACTCGCCGGAGTATTAAACAGTCTAGGTAGTGAAACCCATCTTTTAATGCGAGGCTCTCGACCTTTATCTCGTTTTGATAAAGTTTTGGGAGACACATTAATGGATATAATGCAGCAACAAGGTATTCAGATTCATGCAAATCATAAAGCACAAGAAATCAATTTACATAGCGATGGCAGAAAATCCATAGTATCCGCCGTAAGCGGTTCCATTATTAACGATGTAGACGTAATTATTGTCGCCGCGGGACGAACTCCCCGAACATCAGGCTTAAATCTAGAAAAGGTAAAGGTTGCAACTGATGAGCAAGGTTTAGTTTTAGTTGATGCCTTTCAAAATACGAGTGCGCAGGGGATCTATGCTCTAGGTGATGTAACAAATGCACCTGCACTTACCCCTGTAGCAATTGCAGCGGGTCGACGTTTAGCTGATCGTTTATTTGGCCAGCAACCTGAGGCGTGTTTAAACTATGATAATATCTGTACTGTAATCTTTAGTCATCCTCCTATAGGAACAGTTGGGCTTAGTGAAGAAGAGGCCATTGAACAATACGGTAAAGAGCAGATTAAAGTATATCAAACTCGCTTTACCCCTATGTTTGATGCATTTGCTGAAATAAAAACACCTACAGTGATGAAATTAGTCACCTTAGGTACAGAAGAAAAAATTATCGGCTTGCACGTTATTGGATTAGCAGCAGATGAGATGCTCCAGGGTTTTGGTGTGGCAATAAAAATGGGCGCTTGTAAAAAAGATTTCGATAATACGGTTGCGATTCATCCCACAAGCGCTGAAGAATTGGTAACTATGGTTTAATCACATGAATAATTCAATTCGTAGTTTTCAAGGTAAATCACCTTCAATTGGCCAAAGAGTGTTCATAGATCCTACATCAGTAGTCATTGGTGATGTATTTCTGGGCGACGATGTATCGGTTTGGCCTATGGCCGTGATACGCGGAGATGTGAACTCCATTAAAATAGGCAATGCCTGTAGCATACAAGATGGCGCTGTTTTGCATGTTACCCATGAGGGCCCTTACACTCCTGGTGGACAACCATTAATTTTAGGCCAGGGGATTACAATTGGACATCAAGCCGTATTGCATGGTTGTAGGGTGGATGATTTCTGTCTCATTGGTATGGGCGCTTTAATTTTAGATGCCGTACACATTGAACATCATGTAATGGTTGCTGCTGGTTCTGTAGTCACTCCTGGAAAGAAATTGGAGAGTGGTTATTTATATCTTGGTAACCCAGCTAAAGCAATTCGAAAATTAACTGCTCAAGAAATCGAAAGGTTAGAATATTCAGCACAACATTATGTGCGGCTGAAAGATAACTATTTGGTATCCATTTAAGTAGCTCTCAAAAATGCAGCCTGGAGAGGACGCATCAGCACCATCCCATACAGTATCACCGTGTCAGAATGGCAAAGCCTACTTTGCATAGGGATTAACGGAACATCCTCTCGGTTCAGGAACTGAATTCAAACAAATAATTGTTATTTATAATTTTAATCTAAAATAAAAGAAATGGACTTCATGGGTTAGTGTAAATGACTCAATCTCATTTGGAATTGGAAATATTAAAAACTGAGAAGTTAAGGACAACCATTCTATCTATTATTTTTATTCTAATGGCTCTCATTTGGACAATATTTTTTATTCATTCTCCTGAAGTGTATTATCGACAGGCGAAAGTCTCGCCGATGGTTATGCCGAGTTCTTTACTGGCGGTCGCCTTTTATTTTTTATTAATGCGTATTGTTGTTTCTCAATACATGCTTCATCAGAAAAATATACCCCTCGTAATTCAATATATTAAAGCGTTCATCGAAATAAATATCCCAACACTAGGAATAATCGTTCTAATGAATTATCACACTCCAGTATATGTCCTTTTAATGCCACCTGTTTTGCTTTATTTTATTTTCATCATTCTTTCCTCACTGACCTTAAATGAATGGTTATGTGGGTTTTCAGGAATGGTTGCCGCCATTGAATATTGGTTTTTTTCCTATTACGTACTGCATTACACTCCAATCGAAGGAATTGATTACTATTTAATCGCATGGTATGCCTTTGCCAATCGAGGAGGAATGCTATTGGTTGCTGGGTTTGCTACCGCTTTTGTCACATCACAAATTAAAAAGCAATTGTTTGTAGCCTTTGAGGCACAAAAAGAACGGGACAGAATTGAAGGTATTTTTGGCCAACATGTTTCACCTGAAGTGGTCTCCAAATTATTATCCAAGGATGGTAATTTGAGTGAGTACATACCTGTGTGTGTTATGTTCTTGGACGTGCGAAATTTCACTCATTTTACTGAGGTCAGCGAACCATCAATTGCTGTGAATTATCTCAATAATATTTTTAAATTTATGGTCAAAATCATTCATGACAATAAAGGGATTATCAATAAATTTTTAGGTGATGGTTTTATGGCTGTATTTGGTGCACCGATATCGAGTGGCAATGATGTGGCTAATGCCGTAAACGCAGCGCTTGAGATTATGAAACGTACTGAAGAGGAAGTAAAAAAAGGGCATCTACCTGATCTCAAACTTGGAATAGGGCTCCATTTTGGTCATGCGGTAACCGGTACAATTGGGACTAAAAAAAGACAGGAATATACCATTATTGGTGATGTAGTCAATTCAGCAGCCCATATAGAGCAGTTAAATAAAACCTACAATTCTCATATTCTCATTTCTGAAGATGCCATGAAGGAATTACCTGAAATGAAGGGCGAATTGGTTGGTAATGCCCTGCTAAAACATCGCGATCATCCAATTAAATTATACAGATTAGCTTGATTGCTTTTGCAATGAGTTCAGAATAGCAACCCATTGAGCTGATCAAGCAATCAAGAAATCTGAAAAACTTAATGTACATCACAGCAGCTTCTACGCTGCCCATATTAAGGGGCCGGTTGCTGTATTTCAAGGACGACAAGGTTCCAATGTAGTCGTTAAAGACTCTTGCTGGCTTGGTGGTTTCAAAATGCCATACTTATTTAGTAACTCTCCATTACTTATTTTTATATGTTCTGCTTTATTGAGAGCATGCTCATAGTGATTGAGTTGCTCTTCCATTCGCACAATAAGGGCTTGCAAACGATCATTATTTTTATTCAACTCCAAAGTCATTAATTTTACTTCTTCAATACCAGTTTCCAGGCCATTAAGGCCTTTTTCTATTTTTTCAATGGTCATCAAATTTCCTTATGCATATAAAAAAAACGATATCAACGTAAATTATAATCGGTTTTGAAAATATTTTCTCCAGATTGAAAACCAAATGGGTGTTAACACGGATTAAGCAAAACACGTGTGACATCAGGTAGTTCCATGATTAAATCTTCTGTATAAGCACTGGAAGGGGTTTGAAAACCAATTGGAGCATCTCCTGATAAAACTTTTTGAATTATCAATAAGGTTGATAAGGTAGTTAATGTATAACCATTTGGTGTAGTCATCAATGCAGCAATTCTTTTGCCGGCTTCATTGCTTACCTCAGCATATATTTTTACAACCGAGTTGTGTCTTTGTTCCTCAGTAGGCCCAGCGGGTAATTGATTAATTTTACGTGTTAGATAGCTTTTAATTGGAGTCCAACTTAAAGACCCTTTTAAGAGGTTAATAAAAGTTTTGAGTTTTATTATTTTTTTTGGTAATGCCATATACGTTTCTATATGTGGAATCTGTGTAGACCACCAAGCAGATGACAAATCCCCCCATGAAATAGTGGCACACAACAATTTCTTGTCAGCCCCAAAATCAAAAGATTGAGTTTTTCCACAAAACGGAATTGTCTTTAAAACTCCTTCATCTCGTATTTTAGTTCCTGTAGGGATATCTTCCAACATCGTTTTAGCTGTACCATGAGAAATACTTAAATGCGCACTTTGAGTCAATGTCGCGATGGCAAGAATCAATCGATTGGCATCAGGTAAAGAATGTTTCAAATAAGCAGCTAAACAATCACTAGGGACTACATCAAATCCAGAACCAGGTAAGAGCATAATCCCATTTTTTTTTGCCTGTTCATTCATTGCCATAAGCTGTTCTATTACCATCACTTCACCAGTTATGTCCAAATAATGGGTTTTGGTGGCAAGACAGGCCAGCGCCATGTTTTTGTAGGTATACTTAAATGGTCCCGCACAATGAATTACCGCAACAAGATCGTAAAGTGCATTTTTAGCCTGCTCCAAATCGTTCACATCAAATACTCGATACTCCAAATTCAAAGCCGTTGCTTGCCGTTTTAACTTCTCTTCATCTCTGCCGGCTAATATCGGCTTTAATCCTTGCTTTAGACTTAGCTGCGCAATTAAATTACCGGTATATCCATAAGAACCGTAGATGAGGAAATTTTTTTTCATTTGATTGTCCTGAATATTTTTTAATTCAGTGTATCTCGATAATGAGCTTTTATCGAGATAAGGTTTTAATTAAGACGAGCAAAAATTAAGAGAAATATCAGACAAGAAGAGCAGCACGATCTATCGCTATTTAGATTTTACTAGGTAGAAAATAAACAAATTCAAAGTAGTTTTTCAAGAAAACAATTTATTGATAAAAAAAAAAGCGGCTTCTAGAGCCGCTTTTCAGAATAAAACCCTGGCGATGACCTACTTTCACATGAGGAAGCCTCACACTATCATTGGCGCGGGTTCGTTTCACTTCTGAGTTCGAGATGGAGTCAGGTGGTTCCAAACCGCTATGGTCGCCAGGAAAACTGGTTTCACATGATTAATGGGCGCATTATACCCGAATCATGCGTTAGGTAAATAAAGAGTACACATTTTTTTTGCTGATTGGGCGTTAGCCCAACCGGCTTTTCTTGTATTCACATTCAGTTAATCTGAAGTAATTCAGATTATATGGTCAAGACAATCAGCCAATTAGTACAAGTTAGCTGCACACATTACTGCGCTTCCACACCTTGCCTATCAACGTCGTAGTCTTCAACGGGCTTCATGGGAAAACTCATCTTGAGGGAGGCTTCCCGCTTAGATGCTTTCAGCGGTTATCCCGTCCGAACTTAGCTACCCGGCGATGCGACTGGCGTCACAACCGGTACACCAGAGGTTCGTCCACTCCGGTCCTCTCGTACTAGGAGCAGCTCCTCTCAATTTTCCTACGCCCACGGCAGATAGGGACCGAACTGTCTCACGACGTTCTAAACCCAGCTCGCGTACCACTTTAAATGGCGAACAGCCATACCCTTGGGACCTGCTTCAGCCCCAGGATGTGATGAGCCGACATCGAGGTGCCAAACACCGCCGTCGATATGAACTCTTGGGCGGTATCAGCCTGTTATCCCCGGAGTACCTTTTATCCGTTGAGCGATGGCCCTTCCATTCAGAACCACCGGATCACTAAGACCAACTTTCGTTCCTGCTCGAGCCGTCGCTCTCGCAGTCAAGCACCCTTATGCCTTTACACTCTTGGTACGATGTCCGACCGTACCGAGGGTACCTTTGTGCTCCTCCGTTACTCTTTGGGAGGAGACCGCCCCAGTCAAACTACCCATCATACACTGTCCTCATCCCGGATTACGGGACCAAGTTAGAACCTCAATAACAACAGGGTGGTATTTCAAGGATGGCTCCATGAGAACTAGCGTCCTCACTTCATAGCCTCCCACCTATCCTACACAGTTATCATCAAAGTCCAGTGCAAAACTATAGTAAAGGTTCACGGGGTCTTTCCGTCTAGCCGCGGGTACACTGCATCTTCACAGCGATTTCAATTTCACTGAGTCTCGGGTGGAGACAGTGTGGCCATCGTTACGCCATTCGTGCAGGTCGGAACTTACCCGACAAGGAATTTCGCTACCTTAGGACCGTTATAGTTACGGCCGCCGTTTACCGGGGCTTCGATCAAGAGCTTCTCCGAAGATAACCCCATCAATTAACCTTCCGGCACCGGGCAGGCGTCACACCCTATACGTCTTCTTACGAATTTGCAGAGTGCTGTGTTTTTAATAAACAGT